>CBDUBK010000252.1:0-4401 GCA_965365375.1 uncultured bacterium
CATATCTGTTTGGTATAGTCGTAACCAAACTGGATGTGAATACCCGTTGTATTGGTATAATAGGGTCTTAAAATAGTGCTTCCCTGGTTGTATTTGTATCCAAAATAATTGAAGCTGTTGATAGCTGTATCCCTGCTGGTTTTTATCCGGAGCGGACCCTGTATATAATTACCAGGGTTATCAAAATATTCCAGGTTGGCCGAAGAAGAAGATTCATTGATCACTGAATCTCGGTCTGTTCCCCCGATGATCCTCAGGTTGATCCTGTTCTGTGCTGCACCTTTAATGTGATAGACATCCTTCCCCTGCAGGCCGTAAATATTAATTTCATCAGTCTGGGTTGCCAAAAATTTTCTTTGGTAATAAGGACTATCCTTGGGCTTACCGTTTTTATCGAGGTCGTAGATCTGTACAAGCAGTTCATTCCTGTCCAGTTTATCAATCACAAACATTTCATCCTGCTTTGAGCCAACAATATCAACTTCCTGCGCAATGAATTTGTAATATTTATCTGCTATCTCTACCAGTTCATTCCTTCTTGACTTGAGTTTGGCGGTGATCTCTTCGCCGGAAAACTTGTAGATCTCCGGTGGCATTCTCCTGATACTGTTTTCAATAAGGCTGTCTGTAAGGATATGTTTTAATGCTGATGCCTGTTCCAGCCAGGTTTCCCTGCTAACCTGGTTGGTGAGTTGCCGGTCGAGATACCTCGCAGGAAAATTATATTTTTTAATATTCCTGATCTTATGGTCAAAGGTTTGCAGGTGCTCGAGGGCTTCGGCACCAACGATTCTCCTTGTAATAAAGCCATCAAATTTTGTCCAGGTCTGGTCCCGGTCTCTTGGTACCGGTTTGTAAACCTTAAATCCATCCCGGTCAAACTGCGCCCACCTCCATTGGTCTTCATGACGTCCCCAGTCACCCAGGAACATGTCAAACATCCTTGCCCTTACAAAGGCCTGCTGGTCTACCCTGTGATCATTTTCTGCATAAATATTTTCAAGAAGTTTTTCCGTACCTACCAGGTTCTTTGACCTTCCAAAAAAATCGGCATGTGACCAGTCATCATCAGGTCTTTCTTCAAAAAGACAAACGGTGTTGGCAAAAATTTCATTGAAAGCACCGAGGCTGGGCGTATAGGGTACAAACACAATTACCGGGTTGGTATGATAGATCCCCGCGGCATCAATCATCGGGGGAACAGTGATAGCTGCGAAGGGATGCGCCGTAGATACATGGTCTTTGGCTAATCCTTCTATAAATGTACCCCTTGCAATTTCAGGCAGGGCAGCCCGGTAATCCTTGTTCACCGAACGCAAAACGTATTCCCGTCCTTGTTTGTCCTGCAACCGGAGTGTTTTGGTTTGCCTGCCGCCTCCCTGTTCCGTAGCCCGGAGTCCACCCTTAATGGTATCGAGGTTGATCACAGGAATGCGAACAGGTGTCATCCATTCCTTACGGTAATGTCTTCCCCAGAAAAATTTATGTGCAGGGCTTTTATTGTATTCAATGCCTGTGATCACAGTCCTGAATCCGGGTTCGGAACTATCAGTTACAACGGTTTTTATGGAATTGTCCTGTCCAATGACTGAAAAAGAAAGGACCAGGAGATGTAATAATAAAAGAAGATATTTCTTGGTATGGTACATAGAAGACTGGAAAGCCAGTGCTTTTAACCTAAGCCGTTAAAAAATAGTGCCAGTCAGAAGAGCAGCCGGAAAGCGTGAAGTTCCATGATTTAGCCGGTCTTTGCCCTGAAATCCCTTTTCCTTACTTTTGCCTCCCCGAAAATGGGGAGTAAAAAGATTACATTTTATGGCAACTACATCAGATATCAGCCGGGGTCTCATCATCAAACTGGATGGCAGCCTTTATAAGATTGTGGAATTCGGTGAAAACAAAACCGCAAGGGCAGCCGCGAAAGTCTGGGCTAAACTTACCGGTGTTGATAATAACAGGAGTATTGAAAAGACCTGGAACAGTGGTGATACCATTTACCCGGTTCGTGTGGAGCGTAAGGAATACCAGTTCCTGTATAAGGATGATACGGGATATAATTTTATGGATAATGAAACCTTCGAACAGGTAGCGGTTGCAGAGAATTTGATCGATGCACCCAAATTCCTGAGAGATGGTGATGCAGTTTCCGTTTTGTTCAATACCGAAACAGAAACACCTATGAGCGTGGAGCTGCCTGATAAAGTTGTGGTAAGGGTTACCTACAGTGAGCCAGGTATGAGAGGTGATACTGCAACACGCACCCTGAAGCCTGCAACCGTGGAAACAGGTGCGCAGGTTATGGTTCCTTTATTCGTGAATGAAGGGGAGCTCATCAGGGTTAATACCAAGACCGGTGAATACGTTGAACGTGTGAAAGAATAAATGAAAGTTGAATGGCGCCCGGCGCCATTTTTTGATGAAGGACATTTTGATTGGCTTCATTACCTGCTTAATTGAAGCAGTTAGATGCTATCTTCACCAAGACCAGGCTTTGAACTATGAACTACTATAATTCCTATCTTAGCCGACCTGTATTAACCAAAATCATAATAAATTGAAACAAATGGATTTCAAGCAAATTCAGGAGTTGATTAAAATAGTCAACGATTCGAATATTGGTGAAGTAAGCATAGAACAAAAAGATTTCAGCATAACCATTAAACAGAAGGAACAACAGGTACAAATGATCCAGGCTTCAGCAGCACCTGTATACCACCAGCCTGCACCACAGGCATTACCACAGCAAAGCAGTGCTGCTCCCGCAGCGGCTCCTGCACAGAAATCTGAAGCCACGGTACCTTCCAATACCATTACAATCAAAAGCCCGATGATCGGTACTTTCTACCGCAGGCCTTCTCCCGATAAACCCAATTTCGTTGAAATAGGAGATGAGGTTGCACCTGGCAAAGTGGTTTGTATCATTGAAGCCATGAAACTTTTTAATGAGATTGAAAGCGAGGTGAAAGGACGCATCGTTAAACTGCTGGTTGAAGATGCTTCACCAGTGGAATATGACCAGCCGCTCTACCTGGTGGAACCCGCCTGAGTTTGAGAACTGGAATGTGAAAGCCCGGACTTTCAATTCACATTTTTCATTTTCACATTTTCAAATTAAATCCTGTGTTTAAAAAAATACTGATAGCCAATCGTGGTGAAATAGCCCTGCGGGTGATCCGTACGGCCCGCGAAATGGGTATTAAAACTGTTGCTGTTTATTCCACTGCCGACCGCGACAGCCTTCACGTGAAGTTCGCGGACGAAGCAGTTTGTATCGGCAAACCTCAAAGCAGTGATTCTTACCTGAATATTCCTCACCTGATGGCGGCAACAGAAATCACCAATGCTGATGCCATTCACCCGGGTTACGGTTTCCTTGCAGAGAACGCAAAGTTCTCGCAGATCTGTGCAGACCATGGAATTAAATTCATCGGCCCCACACCTGACATGATCAACAGGATGGGTGATAAAATCACCGCAAAAGATACCATGATCAAAGCCGGTGTACCAGTTATCCCCGGAAGCGAAGGCCTGTTGAACAGTCTTGATGAAGCCCGCAGCATTGCCCGCGACATGGGTTATCCCGTGATCCTTAAAGCCACCGCCGGTGGTGGAGGAAAAGGGATGCGCATTGTATGGCAGGATAACGAGATGGAGCGTGCATATAATACTGCCAAAGCTGAGGCAGGCGCTGCATTCAAAAATGATGGCATTTACATGGAGAAGTTCGTGGAAGAACCACGGCATATTGAAATACAGATCGCCGGTGACCAGTTTGGTACTGTTTGTCACCTCAGCGAAAGGGATTGTTCCATCCAGAGAAGACACCAGAAACTGGTTGAAGAATCTCCATCTCCTTTCATGACACCGGAACTGCGTTTCAAAATGGGAGAGGCCGCTAAAAAAGCAGCCGCTGCCATCAATTATGAAAGCGTGGGCACGGTGGAATTCCTTGTAGATAAACACAGGAATTTTTATTTCATGGAGATGAATACCAGGATCCAGGTGGAACATTGTGTGACCGAAGAAGTGATCAACCATGACCTGATCAAGGAACAGATCAAGATCGCGATGGGAGAGAAAATTTCAGGTAAGGATTATGAACCCCAGGGTCATGCCATAGAATGCCGCATCAACGCGGAAGACCCTTACAATGATTTCCGTCCCTCACCAGGTAAAATCACCACGCTCCACCAGCCCGGTGGACATGGAGTGCGGGTGGACAGCCATGTATATGCGGGTTACGTTATCCCTCCTTATTATGATTCCATGATCGGGAAACTGATCACCATTGCAAGAACACGCCAGGAAGCAATTGATACCATGTACCGGGCGCTTAGCGAATACGTGATCGAAGGTGTTAAAACAACTATTCCCTTTCACCTGCAGCTCATGCAGAATGAA
>CBDUBK010000253.1:0-4387 GCA_965365375.1 uncultured bacterium
TTAACAGGATGGTGCTTGATATCGCCCGGCAGTTAAAGGATTCTTTCAGTATTGGAGCTGCTTATTTTAATATCGGTGGTGCTTACCGGTTCAGGCAGGATCTTGACAGCGCCCTTCAATATACACTTGAAGGCGCGAGGCTGCTGGATGGCAAGGGTTATGGGAATGTTGAAAGCGCGTTGAACGATGGCCTGCAATCACTCTACATGAGCATGGCACAGTATGAAAAAGCAGTTCAGTATGGAGAGAAGGCGGTAGCTCTTGCCAGGAAATATGAAAACATGGAAGATCTCACGACCTCCCTCAATAACCTGGGTATGAGTTACGTGGAAACAGGTAGAATGGATGACGCGAAAAAAGCTTACAAGGAAGGATTAGAGGTGGCTGGAAAGATCGGTTACCAGCAACTGGAGGCCATGTTGTTGAATAATTTTTCGGACATACTGATCAGGGAAGGAAAATTTGATGAAGCGGGTTCCAATGCAGCAAGGGTATTGAAACTGCAGGAGAGCATCAGGGACAGTTCTACCATCATGTATGCAAAGATCATCCAGGCAAATTATTACCTGTCGAAAGGTGAATATGAGAAATCGATACAAGCAGCCAATGAAGCAGGTATCATCGCTGAACGTCAAAGCATGGATGATGGAAAGATCGGGGTACTTGCCGTGCTGGCCCGTGTGGCCTATGCGCAAAAACAATTTTCAAAAGGTTTGGAATACGATTTCCAGCAGGATAAGATCCAGGAAGGGATTTTTAATGAATCCGTCAAACAAAGAGAGGCTTCCTGGAGGGTACGTTATGAAACTGAAAAAAAGGATAACCAGATACAATCGCAAAAAGCACAATTGTTCCGCAAGAGTGTCTGGAATTATATATTGATCGGAGGTATCGCTGTTTTGGCCCTGCTTTCCTTTATGGCCTACCGCAACCACCTGCACCGCCAGAAGATCCAGCAGCAGCGGATCAATGAACTGGAAACGGAAAAACAGCTGGCAGCTACCGAAGCGGTATTGCGTGGTGAAGAACAGGAACGGGCACGTCTTGCCAAAGACCTGCATGACGGGCTGGGGGGCATGTTGTCTGGAATTAAATTCACACTTAATAATATGAAAGGCAATATGATCATGACCCCTGAAAACGCACAGGCATTTGAGAGAAGCATGGATATGCTGAACAGCAGCATCGGTGAGATGCGGAGAGTGGCCCACAATATGATGCCGGAGGCCCTGGTTAAATTTGGACTGGATACTGCTCTTCGTGATTTTTGTAATGATGTTACCAGGAGCGGTGCATTGAATGTAAGGTACCAGTCTTTCGGACTGGAAGAAGTGGAAATTGAGCAGACAAAAACTGTTACCATCTACCGCATTGTACAGGAACTGTTGAACAATGCCATGAAACATGCTTCGGCTAAGAATGTCCTGGTGCAGTTGACTAATAGCAATGGACAGCTGACCATAACGGTGGAAGATGACGGGAAAGGTTTTGATCCATCTGTTCTGAACCAGTCAAAAGGGATGGGGTGGAACAATATCCTCAACCGCGTTGAATTTTTAAAAGGCAAATGGGATGTGGATTCTGCCCCGGGTAAGGGAACTTCGGTGCATATTGAACTGACAGCCTGAAAATATGATGAGTGCTACCATTAAAGTTTTTATTGTTGATGATCATTACATGGTGATCGAAGGAATCCGTTCCCTTATGCAGAATGAAAAACAGGTGGAGTGGCTGGGGCATGCCATGAAAGCGGAAAGCTGCCTGGCATTTCTCAGCCAGCGCCTGCCCGATGTGATCTTTATGGATATCAACCTGCCGGACCAGAGCGGCATTGACCTCTGCAGGGAAGTAAAAGAAAAATATCCTTCAGTATTTATTATTGGCCTGAGCACTTTTAACCAGCAGAGTTTTATCAATAAGATGATGGAGAATGGCGCATCAGGGTACGTTTTGAAAAGTGCTACAAAAGATGAATTGCTGATCGCGTTGCAGACCGTGATCCGCGGCCGCACTTTTTTAAGTCATGAAGCCGCACTCATCGCGGACGACAAAATGCCTGATGGTATCCCTGTACTGACCCGCAGGGAAAAAGATGTACTGGAACTGATAGCTGACGGGCTCACCACCCAGGAGATCGCTGACCATTTATTTGTATCCCCCACAACTGTTGAAACACATAGAAAGAACCTGCTCACCAAGCTCGATGTGCGTAATGTGGCCTCCCTGGTCAAGACTGCCATGAAACTTAATTTGCTGGGTGATTGATAACAACCCCGGAGGTTACCTCAGGGGTCAGCACATTTATCTATGCCCACCAGGCTTTTTTGCCAGATTAGTTTAAGATTGTTATCCAGTATCAGAATATACATTAAGGGTGGTGACAACCTCGGGGGTTGTCAGAGATGCTGGTCAAGCAGGATGAGGTTGCCATCAGGATCCTTGATCATAAAACTGGCCGGGCCCGAAGTTCCCGTCTCTGCCCTGGTAATAAATGAAACACCTTTTGCTTCCAGGTCCTGCTGGATCATTCTTATATCATCAAAATTTTCCACCCGGTTTGCTGTTTCATCCCAGCCTGGATTGAAGGTTAATATATTCCCCTCGAACATCCCCTGGAATAATCCAACCAGGGCATTTCCATTCTTCATGATCAGGTAATTTTTATCAAGTCCGCCTCCAAACACTGCAAATCCCAGGTTCTCATAAAATGTTTTTGAGGCATGGATATCTTTTACACTGAGGCTTACAGAAAAAGCTCCTAGTTTCATAAACGTTGAATTGATGAATGATTAAAATTATTAACAGCCTTAAAACCCTCAGCAATCAGGCAATGACTGCGGGTTTGGGATTCCGTTTCAGCAGGATGGCTGAAAGGATGGTAACGATCAGTCCAATGGTAAATACACTGAGGAACATCACAACGAATTGTACCAGGGGGCTGGAAAACTGTTCTCTTTGTTCCTGCATTTCGCGGATGCGTTCATTGACCTCCGCAGCTGGTGCAGTTCTTCTTACTTCTTCCACCTGGTAATTATAATAACTGTCGAGAAACTGCGGGTCAAGCACTTCCACGTAGATTACGTTGAACAGGCCAAATGCTATGGAAGGAAATAATATTATGAGCAAACCCAGTTTCAGGCCTTCTCCAAAACCCAGCACTCCGCCATTCTGGTGGTCGCGGTAATATTTCAGGCCGAAGAATACAAACACCACTGATAAAAAAATTCCAGTCCAGCCAACAATCTCTGATTGTTTGAAGTTCTGGCGTTCGCCATTAGTGACCAGCCAGGTAACCAGGAAAACCAATACAATGGTAAGGATGCCATAAAGTCCGTAGCGGACAGCAGTTTTTTTCATGTTGCTTAATTTAACCGCAATATAGCCGGAGTGCCTGCGGATTGTATTACCCTAAAGTACCATTTTGGATGTACTGTGAAGATTAGTGCTTTAGTAGTATCAGGCAATGAGGTGTTTTTCCCTGGCTTTGCGTACAGCCTCTGTTCTTCTTTCCACGTCCAGCTTGAGAAAAAGGCTGGTGATATGTTTTTTCACCGTGTTTTCGGATACAAACATTGCTTCCCCGATCTGCTGGTTGCTCAGTCCCTGCCCGATCAGCTGCAGCACTTCAAATTCTCTTTTGCTGATCCGCAATTGCTCCAGCGCAATCGTATTCACCATAAAACCTTCCCCGGGATCCTTTTCCACGATCCTTTCCTTTTCCACGATCACCTCTTTTTCAATGATCTTTTCTTTTTGAAATTTTCTTGAAAGAAAAATTCCAATCAATAAAAAGAGGATGCTGAAGCCTGCGATCCATGAGCCTGGTGGCCAGCTTGCCTGGAAGCTGTTGAACCTTGCGAGCTGGAAAAGTACCAGTACACAAAGGGCAAGTAAACCAAAAGCCAGGGCGGTATGCTTCAAGTGGAAATTTTACCGAAAATAAAACTTGCCGGGCAACTAAGCACTGGGAGAAATATAACCGGAGATCTGGCCTACCACCATTTCAAGTTCATCAGGTGTGGAAGGCTTGGTAAGCATCTGCACATCAAATTTCTGACAGAATTCGCGGTCATTTGGAGAGCTGGATGTTGTGAATACCAACACAGGAATATCATCTGTATCTCTTTCACTTTTGATGATCGCAAGGGTTTCTCTACCGTTTAGTACCGGCATATTGAGGTCGAGCAGGATGAGTACCGGTGGGTTTTGTTTTCCTTTCGTCGAGCGCAGGTAGAGGAGGGCCTCCCTTCCATTTGCTGTTTCAACGATCTCATGTTGAAAACCCCTGCTGCTTAATGTTTCTCTTAAAAGTTCCCTGTCGTCTGGATCGTCCTCAGCGTATAGAATAACCGGCTTCCTTTTCATGCATAATATTGAGCAAAATTAT
>CBDUBK010000254.1:0-4381 GCA_965365375.1 uncultured bacterium
GCCTTCCTGTGCTATAGGTCATGTTCAGTGAAAGACTGAAACGGTGATTGACCTTGAAATTTCCTACTGCCGTTACATCATGCGGCTTATCATAGTTAGCCGGGTACCACCTGCCACCATTCACGGGTGTGCTGATGGTAGGATCATCCATTTGCAGCAGGATGCGTGAATAGGTATAACTCACCCAGCCGTTAAGTTTACCGATCGATTTTTTTACCATCAACTCTGCACCATAAGCCTTACCCTTTGTGTTCATTACATCCGTTTCGATATGATGGTTCAGCACCAGGGTAGCTCCTGCTTTGTAATCCAGGTAGTTCTTCAGTTTTTTATAATACACTTCCACCGATGTTTCCACGGTATTGTTCTTGAAATTTTTATAGAAGCCCAGTGAAACCTGGTCGCCCTGCTGCGGTTTGATATTGGGATCGCTCAGCTTCCAGATATCCGTAGGTGCAACAGCTGTTGTATTGGATAACATATGGATGTACTGGCGCAGTGAATTATAACCGGCTTTCACAGAAAAGTTTTCTGTAAATGCATACCGCAGGGAAAGACGGTATTCAGGACCTGAATAAGTATTGATGATCTTACCTGCACCGTAGTTACGGGTTTCGGTCACATTGCCCTCTTCCTTAGGAAGTCCGTCGGCATAATAGTTCACCGTTTTGGCTCCCAGGTAATTGAACATGGAAAACCTGATGCCGCCGGTGATGGAAAATTCAGGTGATACATCGAAGCGGTCTGAAATATAAACGGCACTTTCCTGGGCCTGCTCAGGCTGCACGATATCAGTTGTAACCAGTGATTCGTTTCCCCTGGGTGTAAACGAACCTGGTTGCAGTTTGTAACGGATGGTGTTCAAACCAAAATCAAGACTGTTCCGGGCATCCAGGCTGTAAGTGAAATCAGATTTGAAATTATACTGGCTTACATCAAAATCAAGTGAGTAGGCATTGATCTTATTGCCTTCGCTGTAAACCTTATACCGGTACTGGTCATAACCGCCGGAGAAGAATGCCACGAGTTTGCTGCTGAAATTATGCCTCCAGCGCAGGTTCACATTCCTGTTGCTGTAACCATAAGTTGTATCACTTGCCAGGTTGAATTTATCATTGCTGAAATAACCCGTGATGAACAGGTCATTCTTCGGGTTGAAGCGGTGGCTCACACTCACATTTCCATCATTGAAAGATGCCTGTGAGCGGTCGTAAGGATTGGGCAGGAGCTTCAACAGCCAGTTGGCATAGGTGGTACGGCCACCAATAATGAAAGAAGTTTTATCCTTTACCAGCGGACCTTCAATATTAAAACGGCTGGTGACCACACCAATACCTGCTGAACCGGAGAAGGTTTTTTTATTGCCTTCCCTTAAGCCGATGTCCAGTACAGAGGATAAACGGCCTCCGAATTTGGCAGGGATACTGCTTTTATACAGTTCAATATCTTTTACGATCTCCGGGTTGAAAGCAGAGAACATACCGAAGAAATGCGATGGATTGTAAATGGTAGCGCCATTCATCAGTACCAGGTTCTGGTCGGCAGATCCACCTCTCACGTTAAAACCAGAGCTGGCCTCACCCACGGTTTTTACACCGGGCAGGGTCAGTACAACTCTCATTACATCTGCTTCACCAAAAACAGTAGGCACTCTTTTGATGGCTTCAATATTGAGTCTTTCAACGCCCATCTGTACCCTGTTGATGTTGGACACTTTCTGCGCGGAAACGGTAACACCTTTCAATACTGATACAGCTTCCTTCAGTTCAATATCCAGTCTTCCTTCACTGAAAACATTCACCTGGTAACGGGCATCCTTCATACCGATGCCCTGCACACCCAGGTTATAATTTCCAGGGGGAAGGGTGAGGGTATAATATCCATACTGGTCGGTGAGTGCACCAAGGTTCAGGTTTTCTACATATACGGAAGCATTGATCACAGGCTCACCTGATTTTTCGTTGCGTATGAAACCATTGATCACTACAGGAACGGTTGAAAAGGTATTGGTCTTCACTCCCACATCATAGATCTTATTCTCGGAGGTCATCTTTCTTACATTCCTCGCATCAATGGCATTCACCAGTGCATTAGTATTATCGGTTTTCACGGTGCCGTCCTTCTGGAAAAAACCTTCAGGCAGCGATGTCAGGATCTGGACCTTACGGGTGATAAAAACCCTGTTCTGACCGTCAATGGCGAACTGCACATCGGTTTGTTTGAAGGCTTCCTGCAGCACCTGGGCCAATGGCAGGTTATTTACATTGATGTTGATCCTGATACTATCCAGCTGCTTCACATCATAATAAAAAAAATAAGGGGTGGAAGCTTCAATCTTTTTGAAAAAACTTTCCACATCCATATCCCTGAAATTGCCGGAAACAAGCGGCTGCTGGGCATGCAGGGAAGTATTCAAAAGCAGGAAGGCAATAAAAGCAAATAAGGGTCTAAGCATGTCAGCGGCTTAATTGATTATAGTGATTGGCAACAACTAATAGGTAGGCTTCGGGATTTTTGCGGAATTTCAAACCGCGTCCTTTGAGGTGGGCACGTATCTCGGCTTTTTTGTCTTTGAGTAGCTCGAGAACGGACTTCTCATTACGTACACCATGAAGCACCCCGTCTTTCAAAAGGTAATAGGTATTGGAAGATGATATTTTTCTTTCAACACCTGTGGCAAGCAGGGTCTCATTGATCTTTTTACTGCGCTTGGCATACAGCCCCACTGCACCTGAAGAAAGCTCCTCGTAAAACCCGGTTGAACGGCCGGATGCATTGGAAAGGTTCACGAATTTTTTATCTCCGAGTGTGAAGGACTGCAGGCGTGGTGTAAATAAGGTGACACCTACATAGCCATTAAAATGACGGAGGATCACTTCATCTTTGATCAGGTCATATTTGAGGTCAACCCCTGTATAGGCCTGGTCGCGGTAGACCATTGTTCCACTGATCCACTCCGTGGATGAATAATAAGGAATGCCTTCAATGCTGGCCATATAGCCCACATGTTCGATCCCGTTATAAACAACGCTGTTGGTGTCAAGCACAACCGGGGCAAGCCGGCTGGAAACTCCGGGTTGGGCAATAGCAATAAATACAGGGAATAGGAAGAAGCAGGTTAAAAAGTGTTTTCTCATGTTCAGTCTGACAGCCCTTTGATGGTGGTACTGAACTGTGCAATTTAAACTAAATAAAGATTTGTGTCTTAACCATTTATCATTAAGATGGGCAATTTTAAAGGCTGAATATACCGGTCAAGTAGATTTTAACATTTTTGCCCTGCTATTGTTCCTCCCTGTTGTCCTCCCTTTGTCCCTCGCGCCGGAAGATGTTGAAATTATCCTTTCCGAACTTATAGGTGAAGCCAATCCTGAAACTTCTCACATTCCTGCGCCTGAAAGATTCCTGGTAAAAAGAGTCCGTATCGAAAATATTACCGAAGCGGTGTGTGTTGAAGATATCATTGATGTTGAAGCTCAGTGCCGCTTTCTTTTCAGCACCGAATTCTTTCCTGAAACCAAAATCAACCTGGTATTCAGCAAGATTCCTTCCCTGCGCCGTTACTTCCCTTGACTCATATTCGCCTACCAGCTGCAGGCCCAGGTTGCGGAAAAATCCTTTTTGCGCAGGGAATTTATAATTCATGGTCAGCTCCGCGTCCCAGTTGAAACCCTTGTTGCTTAACTGCAGGGCATCCACATCCGCGTTTACTTTCCGGTACTGCATATCAATAGTGGGCACGATATCAAAGTTCTCACTGAAGCGGTGCTGCAGTGTAAGTTCCAGGCCCATGGTATTGGTACTTCTCGCATTGATGAAAGTGTTGAGAATGGCATTGGGATCAATGGCTGCATTATTGAGCTGCTGGTAGAGCGCAGTGCTGATGGTATCGCTATACCTGGTGATGTCCCGCATATTGTTGCGGTAATAGATCACACCCAGGAAATTTCCCTTTGTATAATCCTGGCTGTAATTGAATTCAAAAGAGTTGACAAACTCCGGTTGAAGCTGGGGGTTTCCCTGCCGGAGATTCACAGGGTCGTTGATATCAATAAAAGGATTGAGCTGCCAGAAATTGGGACGGCGGATCCTTCTTGTATAATTCACCTGCAATTCAATATTGTCACTGACTTTATTGGTGAGGAAGAGGCTGGGAAAAAGCGCATCGAAAATGCGGCCTGCGGATTTAGGGTAACGGTAACCGAAAGTTTTGGCACTGTCGATCAGCTTTCCTTCGAATTTTGAAAATTCAGCACGAAGCCCTGCCTGGTAGGAGAAATTTTTGATCTTGTTGGAAAAGGAAACATACCCTGCGTTCACCCATTCTTTATACGCATAGTTATTGCTTAATGGGAATAAGGTTTCCTGCCCGTTGGCGATT
>CBDUBK010000255.1:0-4365 GCA_965365375.1 uncultured bacterium
GTGCAGAATGAATTCCATCATTTTAAACAGCAACTGGGCTAATGAAAAAAGCATGGCCATACTTGCTGATTGCTGCTGTTATTGTGCTCCTGGTGATTTTCATCCGGAATGCGAATAATAACAGTCAGAAGGTATTTGATAAACGGGTTACATTCCGCCAGTACGATGAGATTCCTTATGGTACGGCTGTAGCTAAAAGGTTGTTGCCAGAACTTTTCCCTAATGCCAGTATTTATTATGATAAAAATTACCCGGGCTTCTGGGATTCCATCCGGCAGAGTTCTTATAACCAGGCAGTGATCCTCATGTCAAGGGAGTTTGAAGCAACACAATATGAGCTGGAACGTTTGATGGAGTTTGTGGACAACGGTAATTATGTTTTTCTCATTACGCGTTCTTTTTCCGGGGATGCAAGACGGATGTTCCGGTTTACCTATTCCCAGGATTTTTTTGCTGACGTGGTGGAAGGTGTTGACAGTTTATGGATGAAACTGGATACTTCAGTGTATGATATCAGGGAAAGTTTTGTATTCCCGGGCAAGCGCTATGAAAGCTGGTTCATGGATGTGGATACTACATTTACCCAGGTGCTGGGGCGTGACCGTTACAACCGTCCCAATTTTATCCGTATCAACAAAGGTGAAGGCGCGATCTTCATCCATACTTCTCCGATGGCATTTTCTAATTATTTCATTCTTCATAAAAATAATTACAGGTATTACGAAAGCGTGATGTCCGTACTCCCGGAAAAGATCGATCATATTTTATGGAATGATTATTTCCTCGACCGCAGAACAAGCGAAGACAAAAGCTCCAACTGGATGCGTGTGCTGATGCAGTATGATGCTTTCAAATGGGGACTGATCACAGCCATGCTGGCGCTCGTGCTTTATGTATTTTTAGGGTCAAGACGTACCCAGCGTTTGATTCCGCCACATGCCAAACCCAGTAATGATTCACTTGATTTTGTAAAGACCATGGGAAGGTTGTACCATGAACGCAGGGATCACCTGAACCTGTCACATAAGATGAGCATTTATTTCCTGGAGCATGTGCGTTCGTCCTATAAACTTTCCACCCACAGGCTGGATGAGGAATTTATCCGCTCACTGCATTTCAAATCAGGGTATCCTGAAGACCAGTTGACAACAATTGTTTCCTTTATCATAAAACTCCATGAAAACGGCTCTGTGACCGAGCAGGAGTTGCTTGCGTTTCACCGCCGCCTGGAATTATTTTATCAAAACACGTAAAATGGAAGAACAAATTTTTGAATCAAGAACTGACCTTGCTGAACTTAATGCTTCCGTGAATGCCATCAGGGAACAAATAAAAAAGGTGATCGTTGGCCAGGATGAAATGGTTAAACTGATCATTGCTGCGCTGCTGGCAGACGGGCATGTGCTGATTGAAGGTGTGCCGGGGGTTGCCAAGACACTCACAGCAAAACTGGTGGCAAGATCACTTTCAGTACAGTTCTCACGCATACAGTTCACACCCGATCTCATGCCCTCCGATGTATTGGGAACGCCTGTCTTTAATCCAAGGGATGCTGTATTTGATTTCAAGAAAGGTCCCATTTTCAGCAACGTGGTCCTGATAGATGAGATCAACCGGGCCCCAGCCAAAACACAGGCTGCCTTGTTCGAGGTGATGGAAGAAAAACAGATCACTGTTGATGGCAAGACCTACCAGATGACTGCGCCTTTTATGGTGCTGGCCACGCAGAATCCCATAGAGCAGGAAGGAACCTACCGTTTACCTGAAGCGCAACTGGACCGTTTTCTTTTTAAAGTGATGGTACCCTATCCAAATGAAGCAGAGGAATTCGAGATCCTCAACCAGTTTCACAATATGGCCAATGCCGATGTGTTATCTGTTATTGAGCCTGTACTGAAAGGAGATATGATCATCCGCATCCGACAGCAGGTAAAAACGATCGTGGTGGAAGAAAAGCTGTTGCAGTTCATAGCTAAACTTACCCACCAGACAAGACATCATAAATCCATTTACCTGGGGGCTTCACCAAGAGCTTCACTGGCCATCATGAATGCGGCCAAAGCAATGGCAGCGATCAACGGACGTGATTTTGTTACACCGGAGGATATCCTGGAAGTGGTGCCGCCTGTATTGCGCCACCGTATCATATTATCCCCGGATAAGGAAATGGAAGGCATCTCTGAAGACAATGTGATCAAGCAGATCATTCAAACCATGGATATCCCACGCTGATGATCAGGAAAATTTTTGCATACTGGGACCGCACCTCATTTTTCCTCAACAGGATCGTGTATTACATCCTGCTGGTGGCGGCGGTCTTATTCATGCTGAGTTATTTTCTGCCCTTCCTCTTCCGGGTTGCACAGCTTATGCTGGTGCTGACAGCTATGGGTTTATTCGTTGATTTTTTCCTGCTTTACAGGGTAAGGAAAGGAATTGAAGCGGAAAGAAATTTACAACAAAGACTCAGTAACGGGGATGAAAACAAGGTGAGCATCCTGCTGCGCAATCATTATGATTTTAAAGCTGTATGCAGTGTAATTGACGAACTGCCTTTCCAGTTGCAGGAGCGTGACTGGATCCAAAGAATAACGGTGAGTTCAAATGAGGAAGCCGTGCTGCCCTATGCTGTAACACCGCAGGAGCGTGGTGAATATGCATTTGGTAATATCAATGTTTATGTGGAAGGTCCGCTCAGGCTCAGCAAGCGCCGGTATATTATCCAGGCTGAAACAGATGTGAAGGTGTATCCTTCATATGTTCAGATGCGCCGTTACCAACTGATGGCAGCCGGGACCACACTGCAGCAAACCGGCGTGAAACGTATGCGGAAGCTGGGCCACTCTATGGAGCTTGAACAGATCAAGGAATATGTAAGGGGAGATGATTACCGTACCATCAACTGGAAGGCAACTGCCAGGCGGGGTGACCTGATGGTGAATAATTTTACTGACGAACGCAGCCAGCAGATCTATTGTATCGTAAATAAAGGAAGGGTGATGAAGATGCCCTTCGAGGGCATGACCCTGCTGGATTATGCGATCAATGCAGCCCTGGTCCTTTCTAATGTAGCCCTGCACCGGCAGGATAAGGCAGGGTTGATTGCATATGGGCAACATATCGATGCATTTATTCCCGCTGATAAAAAACCTACACAGATTAATCTTATCCTGGAGGCATTGTACCGGCAGGAAACCAATTTCCTTGAGCCGGATACAGAGAAACTTTTTTCTGTAGTGCGCAACCGCATCACGCATAGAAGCCTCCTTGTGCTCTTTACTAATTTTGAATCCCTGGAAAGTCTCGAAAGGGAACTGCCTTCCTTAAAAAGGCTGGCACATTACCATTTGCTGATGGTGGTGTTTTTTGAAAATACGGAACTGAAACAATTAACAGAGAGCAGGGTGAAGACGACCGAGGATGTTTATATCAAAACCATTGCTGAGAAATTCCGTTATGAAAAACAGATCATGGCAAGGGAATTACAGAAGCATGGGATCATTGCTGTACTTACTACACCGGATAAGCTTTCTATCAATAGCTTAAATAAGTATTTGGAGTTGAAGAACAGGTCTTCCATTTAAATTTAAGCTTTCGAATATTGGCTTCTTCCTTTTATGCAGTGAGTTTTTTTAAAACAGGAAAGGCAAGGCCGGGAAGGCGGGAAGACGGTAAGTAGTTGCATCAAATTCATAATCTCTTTTCAGATTAGTATACTTGTTTAGTCAAGCCAATGGCCAATTGCGGATAGTTTCCTATTTATCTCCTTTGAAAGAATTTCAATTCTTCAACCACTACTTCCCGTCTTCCCGCCTTCCCGGCTATTTTCTGAACTCGATAACAATTCATTTTCGAGCCATCAATAGTTAATGGCTGGCGCAGGACATTCACCATTCATTACTTTTGTAATAATGAACATTTACGAAGAAGGAAAGGTTTTGCTGATCAACAAACCCTACGAATGGACCTCGTTTGATGCTGTAAGAAAAGTACGTTATCTCACCCGCACAAAGAAGGTTGGCCATGCCGGGACACTCGATCCTTTAGCCACCGGGCTGCTGATCATCTGCACAGGAAAATTCACCAAGAAGATCAATGAATACATGGCGCAGGAAAAAGAATATACCGGTACCATCACCCTGGGTGCCACTACACCCACCTATGATCTTGAAAGCGAACCTGTAGATTTCAAACCTTATGAGCATCTCACCGGAGAAGATCTTTTGAATTGTACCAAACCTTTTACTGGGCCTATTCTTCAAACGCCACCTATTCATTCCGCTATTAAGAAAGATGGGAAGAGAGTTTACGAACTCGCAAGGAGAGGAGTGGATGTAAAACTGGAACCACGCCCTGTAACCATAC
>CBDUBK010000256.1:0-4358 GCA_965365375.1 uncultured bacterium
GAGCCACTTGTCGGAATCGAACCAACGACCTACTGATTACAAATCAGTTGCTCTACCAGCTGAGCTAAAGTGGCAAATGGATTGGCCGGCTTAAGTAAAAAGTCTGAAAAACCTTAGATCTAATCCGGAAGCATCTTTTTGATAGTCAATAAGCTGCTACCCCATTTTTTGGGAAGGCAAAGGTAAAGGAATTTGACAATTCTCAACAATGGCCAAAAGTTTTTTTTGAGAAATTCATTTAGTTTGTTGCCGAATATGAATGTTTCCAGGTACTCCAAACAACTCCCATGGCTGTTTTCTGCAGCTTTTTTATCCTACCTGGCTTACAGGATTTTACTTGTATTCAGCATACAGCCTGACCTGGGAGGGGTGGAAAATGCCGTTGTTTATTTTATCCAGCGCTCCCTTGCCGGAATGCCTTTATATACTGACCCCGAACTTTCTCCATTTGCCATCAACCAGTACGGACCCCTGTATTACCTTCTGACCACTTCCATTGGTAAACTTTGGGGAACGGATCCCGGGCAGGTACAGGATGTTTTTATTCTGAACAGGACTGTTTCACTGGTGCTTAACCTGGCTATGGCTACCCTGATTACAAGGATCTGTACCAGGATATTTTTATTAAAAACTGCCACAGGACTCGCAGCTGGGGTAATGAGTTTTATCTTTCTTGAGATCACATCTTTCGCGCGTCCTGACAGCCTCAATCACCTCCTCTATTTTTTTTCGATTTATTATTTTTTGCGCTCCCGGCAAAAGACTTCCACGCTGCTGCTGGTTGCCAGTGCTTTTTTTGCAGTGGCAGCTATTTTCACCAAACAATCTTCATTCACCCTGCCATTGATAGCAGCAATATGGATGTGGTATGGGAATAAAAGAAATTTTCAATGGACCTGGTTCATTGCTTACGGTATCTTCTTTATAGTAGCCCTGCTCCTGCTTCACCTGTATGCAGGCCTGCCGGTAATTTATCAGAACCTTGTAGAAGGAGTTAACAACGGCATCAACCTGGGATTGTTCTGGGGAAATATCATCAAACCTTTTTTTACTTCATTCGGCCTTTTATGGATCCCACTTGCCTTTCTTGTTTACAAGCACACAAAGAAAGCAGGCAGCGATACCATAAGGTTCCTGTCCCTGGCCATGATCCTGCAACTGGCAATCAGCCTGGTACTGTCATTGAAATTTGGTTCTCATGTGAATTATTTCACTGAATTCTGGACCTTATTGTTTATTGCTATCGCGTGCTACTGGAACAGCCTTCTAAAAATTTCCGATAATTATTTTCCTTCATTCCCTGCATTCATGCTGGGAATGATTCTTCTGATCAAAATATCAGTGATTTCATTTCCACTGTATCGTGAAACCAGGTTTGGCAACGCGGACCGGAAAGTTTTGTATGAAAAAGAAAAACTGGTAGCCGGCAGGATATTATCAGCAGGTCCCGGGCAAAAGGTTTTTAATAACCTTTTCAGCCCACATAGTTTTTTGAATAATTTTTTATTCAGGCAGGCTATTCTTCCTCAGTATGAAATCGTTTATTTCACCACCTGGGACCGGGGAATTTATAACTATGACCAGTTCAGGAATGAATTGAACAATGGCAGCATCCCCTGGATCATCACCAGGCAGGATGATGTGAAATTTTCTTTCAAAGATTTTACCATAGGGAGTTATCAACAGGTGAGTGATACAGTGGGATACAGAATCCTGCATTTTGAGGGTACTGGCATAAAATAAAAAATCCCGACGAATCGGGATTTTATAATCAGGCTGCTAATTTTTCTTTTTTTCTTTTTATCTGGTTTACCATTGATTCGAGCGCTTCATCAAAAGAAGCTTCGAATGATTTACTTGTTGATTTTACAAAGAACTCAGACCTGGGTACTCTTACTCTGATTTCTGCGATCTTGTCTTTAATGTTGTGTACTACATTGTCCAGTTTTAAAAACACATCCACATTAATGATGCGGTCATGAAACTGAGAAAGTTTTGCGAGTTTTTGATTTACATAATCTATCAATCTGCTATCCGCATCGAAATGCACTGTTTGAATGTTAACGTTCATGGTAATCGCATTTTGAAAATGAAACAATAAATAAAGAACTGTAATCGGGTTCCCTATGAAGTTACTCTACAATACATTTTCCACCAAGTAAAACGAGGCTTAATTTCCTGTAATAAGTATAAAAATTATCAGGCTTTGGGATGGGCTTTTTTATAAATATTTTTCAGCTTTTCTATACTGTTATGCGTATATACCTGTGTGGATGCCAGGCTGCTGTGGCCAAGCAGTTCCTTTACAGCGTTGAGGTCGGCCCCGTTATTGGTGAGGTGGGTTGCAAAACTGTGACGCAGTACATGGGGGCTTTTTTTATCTATCGTGGTTACCAATGATAAATATTTCCGAACAAAGGAATACACAGCACGTGGAGAAAAAGGTTTACCCTTCTGGTTGAGGAAAAGCAATTCCGAATGGTTTTCTTCCGTCTTTCGAAAAGTCCGGATTTCTGATAACAATTCTGCACTCACCGGTATAATCCGCTCTTTATTTCCTTTACCCAGGATCTTAAGCGATTTATTGGATACATCCACCTGGCTGAATTTGATATGGATCAACTCACTAAGGCGCATGCCTGTGTGGTAAAGCATCATCATCATCAGCCTTTCTGTTTCACCTTGTCTTCCTTCGCTGAATTCAACATGCTCGAACAGGGTTTTGATGTCCTTATCTGCCACAAAATTGGGAAGCCTGGATTCATTTTTAGGGGCTATGATCCTTGCCATGGGCGACTGTGCCAGAACACCAGTTCTTAACTGGTACTTATAGAAGGATTTGAGCGATGAGATCTTACGGTTGATGCTTTTGGAGGCCAGCCCGGCGTCTTTAAGCGAAGCAAGCCAGCTACGGATATACATGTGGCTGATGTCTTTAAGGACTGTTTCTCCGTATTGTGTGAGGATGTAATCAAAAAAAGCGGACAGGTCATTCTGGTATGAGAGAAGGGTATGCTTTGAATACCTTTTTTCGAATTTCAGGTAGTCTAGGAAAGGCTGGAGAACGGAATGGGCCGTATGCATAAAATAATAGCTGCAAAGTAGCAAAAACCTTGCAGCTATAAAATATGTGGGGGAGGTAAGCGCTTATGCTTCGATCTTTCCGCTGGCGATCTGTTGCTTGTAAACAGCTTTCAACACCTGGCCTCTTCTTTTGATGGAAGGTTTGGTGAAGGACTGTCTTTCACGCAACTGCAACAGGATTTTAGCCTTCTCGAACTTCTTTTTGTACTTCTTGAGGGCCTTATCTATGTTCTCGCAGTCTTTAGAATCAATTATTAACATGTATATACCTCCTTAAATGATTTTTAGGGAGGCGAAGATAAGCAACAAAGCCTTTTTATTCCAAAATAAAATGCAAAAACACGAATTTTACCCCATGTTCACCGGAATTATTGAGTGCCAGGGCCAGGTCAGGGATATTTTTTTGCAGGGATCGAACAAATCATTCTGGGTGGAGTCACCCATTTCTGCCGAACTTTCTGTAGACCAGAGTGTTGCACATAATGGCGTTTGTCTGACCGTGGAAGCGGTTGAAAACGGTGCCCACCGGGTAACAGCTATCGAGGAAACCCTTAAAAAAACCGCCCTCCACCAGTGGCAGACCGGTTCCCGCATCAACCTGGAAAGAGCGCTGATACCTTCAGGCAGGCTGGACGGCCATTTTGTTCAGGGACATGTGGATAGTACAGCAACCTGCAAAAAGATCAGGGACAAGGATGGGAGCCATGTTTTTGAATTCCGCTATGCCTCCCGCTTCGCGCCGCTGCTGATTGAAAAAGGTTCAGTGTGTATAGATGGTATCAGCCTTACCGCTTTCGATGTTAAAAAGCAAAGCTTCAGAGTGGCCATCATTCCCTATACTTTACAACATACCAACCTGCAAAACCTCAGGGAAGGAATGGAAGTCAATATTGAATTTGACATGATTGGAAAATATATCCTCAGAAAATTATCTTTGGATAAATAACCAGGATCTGACCAATACCATGAATTTAAGCCGTCCGAACAACCTGCATTATCCTGCACTGGATGGTATCAGAGGGCTGGCGATCTTACTGGTGGTGGTTTATCATAATTTCAATTTCCTTCATATCTCTTATTTCGGCTGGCTGGGTGTTGACCTGTTCTTTGTGCTTTCCGGTTACCTTATTACCAATATCCTGATTAACAGCCTTGGCCAAAAACATTTCCTGCGCAATTTTTATGTAAGACGTGTGCTCAGGATCTTCCCGCTTTATTTTGGCAGCCTGCTGGTATTACTGGTGATCCTGCCCAACCTCTTCCCTGGTTACAGG
>CBDUBK010000257.1:0-4352 GCA_965365375.1 uncultured bacterium
TTGCTGTTCGCTCCTTGTGATCCAGCATGATTAGCTTATCCCCGATAATCTCTGTTACGGAGTTTTTGGTTCCATCAGGGGTAACATAATTCCTGTAACATAACCTTCCTTCCACCAGGACCAGGCTCCCTTTTCGGATATATTTTCCTGCCAGTTCCGCCAGGCTTCTCCACAGGATCACCCGGTGCCATTGTGTTTCGGATCGCAACGATCCGTTTTTTAACCGGTACACCTCCGTGGTAGCCAGGGAAAGCCTTGCTACGCAAATTCCATCAGCCAGACGTTTTAGCTCCGGCTCCTTTCCCACATTTCCAATCAATGTTAACCTGTTCATGCCTCTCATAACCTGATTTTATTTAGTATTCATCCTTACCAGTCCAGTTTATGTGTTTTCCAGAGATCATCAAAGGGACTGGCAATATTCACCAGCTTCGCTTTGCTTACATGCAAATAGCGCTCAGTAGTTTTGATATTGAAATGACCTAAAAGATCCTTGATGTACCGGATATCCGTTCCCTTATCCAGCAATTGCGTTGCGAAACTGTGCCGCAGGCTGTGTACTCCAACTTCTTTACGGATACCTGCCTTATGCTTGGCATTAGAAAAGATCTGCTGCACTGTTCTTACCGGGTAGGCTGTAAAAGTCTGTTCTGATTCAAATAAATATTCCCTGGGACGGGGATGGTAATCCCTGTTATAGGATCTCAGGATATCCAGTAAAACAGGACTGAGATTAACATACCTGTCCTTTTTACCCTTTGCCTTTCGCACGAAGATCTGCATGCGTACACTATCTATATCCGTCAGCCTGAGATTCACAATCTCGCTCACACGCAAACCGGCACTGTACGCCGTGAACAGCATGGCCTTATGTTTTTTATTTGTTAAGGCATTGAATAATCTCGCGAGTTCATCTTCATTCAAAAGCTTAGGTAATTGCATCGGTCGTTTAGGTCTTGGTATATCCCAAAAAAAACGGTGTCTCTTTAAAACCTGTTCGTAATAAAACTTCAGGGCGTTCATCCTGCTGTGAAGCGTATTCTCACTAAGTCCCAGTTTTTCATGACAATGCAACAAATAGCGCTTCAGTTGCTCCTCTGTCAAATCGATGGCTGGTTTGGATCCCAGGGCCCTGAAAAAAACCGCGAGCTCATTCCTGTAGGTCTTCATCGTAGACTTGCTGTAAGCTTTCAGGGTCAGCATTTCAATTGTTTTACTCAATTCCAAACGATTGGCTTCGCTGATACCTGTCATAAACTGTTTGGCAGGCTGTTGCGGAATTTCAGTTAGGTTGGGAGATTTACCTTGCTCCTGGTTTGGACCCTCGATAGCATCCTGAACCCGGTGTTTGTTTTTTTTGCTTTCCAGGAACTGCTTCAATGCGGCATGATCAACCACCGCTTTTTCTTTACACGCATCCACCAGCTTTTGATAATGATACCGGTCAAGGGGTAGTATCCAGCACCCAAATGTTTGGCTCCATTTTACATCGGGAAGCTGGCTCACCATTCCCGCAACCAACTTGTTGTGGAGAAACCGGAGTGCAATCCATTCTCTATTCCGGTGTGTGATCGCTTCAAGTGTAATTCGGTTTTCCCCCATCAATTATTTTGATACAAAACAAGATGGCTGATGGAAATTTACAAGGGGGAAACCAACAGGCCGTTTTGCTTTTTTCATCATTGCCTGTGATTTTAATTTTCCTTAAAGTCATCCGGGTTCGAATTACTTTGCACGGACCAGGGACCGGCTCAGGGTAAAAGGATTAGTCATTTATCCGCTTCAATCGTGTTGTTTCATTGGAGATGATAATAAATAAAAAAAAATCCTGCATCGCTGCAGGATTCCCATTCTTCTTAATTAAAATTAATCAACCCTGCGGTTGCCTCTCAGCAAGGCCACCAGCAAAAGAATGAACACCGCCACACCTACAATCCATACCCATGGCTGGGCATACCATTCGCCACCACCGTCTTTATTGATGTCCACGTTAATATCTGTTTTTCCATCTCCGCCTTCCTGGGCAAAAACGGTAAGGGTAAGGACCATCGTTAGGATCATCGCCGAAATGCGGGCTGCTAATTTTTGAATAGGCTTCATCATTGAATGTTTTATGGTTATCCTTACCCATACTAAAGTTGTGCCCGGCCAGCTTACAGCCGTGCCTGCTACCAGTTATTCATTTGTTCCGCATTGATGCGCTCGGGCATTTCAGGCTGGTGAAATTCCCATTCAGGATCATAACTTACAAAACAGCTTAACCACAAAACCCTGGAAAACCGCATCAGCCAGGGCTGGAGCACTACCAAAAAAACTGAATTGGAAACGATCCAGATGAGGAACCGTTTATCATGAAAGGAAAAACCTATGGTAAGCAGCCATAGCAGGAAATAGAGGATGGTGATCAGCAGGGCTGCCAGGTAACTGATATAACCGGTTCCATAATAAAAGCCAACCTCGATATCCGTTGGCTGCCCGCAGACCGGGCAGGCTTCATGCATATCCGTATTGCGGTTAAGCCTGAACGTTAGCGGGTGCCTGAATACTTTTCCTTCCCTGCACCTCGGGCACCTGCATTGCATGATTGTGGCTATATATCCACGGTGCGGCCTTGCTTCACTCATATATTATAAATAA
Organism: uncultured bacterium; assembly: GCA_965365375.1. Taxonomy (GTDB): domain Bacteria; phylum Bacteroidota; class Bacteroidia; order Chitinophagales; family Chitinophagaceae; genus Flavisolibacter. The sequence goes on from CBDUBK010000257.1 coordinate 2,638, forward strand.
TCAAGGATCTTCTCCATCTGCATGCTCCTCGATCCCTTCACCAGTAAATAGGCTTCCTGCAGGCCCTGGCTATGCAGCCATTCACCCGCGGAGGAAGGATTGTCAAATGACCGGAAACCATGGCTGGTTTTTAAAAAATCGCCACCTACCAGTAAAACTTCTTTCCACTGGTGCCTGGAAATTTCCTCAACGATCTTTCGATGTTCTTCAACGCTGTCCGCACCCAGTTCCGCCATGGCTCCCAGCACCAGAATCTTTTGATCAGCTGCATGCATGGAAAAATTCTCAATGGCCGCTTTCATGCTGCTTGGATTGGCATTGTAGGCATCAAGAATGATCTTGTTGGAACCTTTTTCCAGCAGCTGTGAACGGCTGTTGGTAGGCGTGTAGCTTTCTATCGCTTTTTTGATGCGGTCAGGATCTACTTTAAAATGAATACCGGTGGCAACTGCTGCCAGCACATTGGGCAAATTATAACTCCCTACAAGGCGGGTAGAAATGGTATTGGCCATTCCATTGCTGAAACGCACTTCCAGGTATGGATCTGAAGAAACTACATTTCCGGTAACATCTGCACCTGCCGTTCCATAACTGAACAGGGAAGGGATTCCCCTGCTCATTTCCGCGAGGTAGTCATAATCCTTCATAAGAAATGCAGTGCCCTTATGCGCTCTTAAATGATCATACAATTCACCCTTGCCTTTTCTTACACCTGCCTCACTTCCAAAACCCTCCAGGTGGGCCTTGCCGCAATTGGTGATCAGGCCATGGGTAGGCAGTGCGATGCGGCAATAGGATGCGATTTCTTCGAGGTGGTTGGCGCCCATTTCTATTACCGCCATCTCCGCGTCTTCCTGGATCCTGAGAAGCGTTAATGGCACACCGATATGATTATTGAAGTTGCCTTCGGTAGTATAGGTTTTGTAAGTGGTGGAAAGCACCGCGTGAATGAGTTCCTTGGTGGTGGTTTTCCCATTGCTGCCCGTAATGGCAATGAAGGGAATGTCAAATTGCCGGCGGTGATGCAGGGCCAGCTGTTGCAGGGTATCCAGCGCATCATCTACCAGGATGGTTTTTTCATCGAGGGCATAGGCTGCTTCATCAATCACAGCATAAGCAGCACCACTGTCAATGGCTTTTTTCGCGAATGCATTGCCATTAAAACTGGGACCCTTCAATGCGAAAAAAATATCACCGGGATTGAGTTTGCGGGTGTCGGTTTGTACAGAAGGATGTTCCTGGAATATTTTATAGAGTTCTGGAATGGTCATGATGCAAAGGTAAGATGGTGAATGGTGAATAGTGAATGGTCAATGCTACTCTACTCGAGATGCTAACCGATATTTTAAATGTAAGGCTTGAGCCAGGACATTCACCATTCACCATTCACCATTCACCGTTCACAAAGAAAAGCCCCGGATCTCTCCAGGGCTTTCGAAAAAATATTCTTAACAATTATCTCTTCTGCTTCTTCGTGCGGAAGAAATTACCTGTTTTACGGTTGTTACCTTCAGGGCTGCCCATACGGTCCATCGCGCAACGGAAACCAATGGTGCTCATCGCCTGGTCTTCTTCCAGGAAGCGGCGGGTACCAGGGCTTAACCAGTAAGCACGGTCGTTCCAGCTGCCACCTTTGTAAACCCTTGACTTATCACTAACTAAAGTAGTAATTCCATAACCATAACTTGCATTTGAAAGGCTGTCACCATCAAGGT
>CBDUBK010000258.1:0-4326 GCA_965365375.1 uncultured bacterium
TTTTGTTTATGATATTCTTCATTTCGACGGGAAATTCTTTCATACCCTGAGGGACCTGTTTTTTCACCCGGGCTTTGTGGCAAGGCAATATGTTGAAGGGAAAAGAGCCCGTTATTTGGATCCTATCAGGATGTATCTTTTTACTTCCGCAATTTTCTTTCTGGTGTTGTTTGCCCTTAGCAGGATTGATGATGATTCCGTGCCTCAACCACTGAGCATGGAGGACAGAAAGGAATGGAAAAAGGAACTCCAGGCTGATCTCGCCAGCAATCCATCAGACAGCATCACTAGTTACAGGCTTTCTCTTCTTGATAGTTTGCAGCGCCCCGTTTATGATTCAGAGATGCATAATATATCTGCAATCACATTTACCAGGAGAAAGTATAACTCGCTCGCCGAATATGATTCCATACAGGCTGCTTTGCCTTCTGCTAAGAGAGATAACTGGTTTGTTAAAAAGCTTACCAAAAAATCTATTGACTTTAATACAAAATATAAAGGCAAGGAGCAGCAGGGTAACAAGGTGCTGTTTAATTATCTCCTGCACCAGTTTCCTTACATGCTGTTTTTCTCGCTTCCTTTTTTTGCGCTCATACTCAAACTGGTTTATGTGCGCAGGAAACAGTTATATTACAGTGACCATGCCATCTTTACACTTTTTCATTATATCCTGAGTTTTCTCCTCCTGCTATTTCTGTTTGGTTTTGACGCATTGGAAGATGAAACAGGCTGGAGGATTTTTAATTTCCTGATAATGGGTGTGATATTGGCCTGGTTCATCTATTTCATCCTGGAACTAAAAAATTTCTACCGGCAGGGATGGGGAAAAACTATAGTGAAATTCATTCTTATCAATATGCTTGGGTTGTTGCTATTGATTTTTTTAATGGTAATATTCTTCTTCTTATCCATATTTCAACTTTAATCCATGGAATTTGACAGGCTGGTAACGATCATGAAAGAACTGAGGGAGCAATGCCCCTGGGACCGCAAGCAGACGATCCATTCCCTGCGGCAGATGACGCTCGAGGAAACCTACGAACTAACAGGGGCGATCACGGACAATGACTGGAAATCCATCAAAGAGGAACTGGGTGACCTCTTATTGCATATTGTATTTTATGCCCGCATCGCCGAAGAGCAAAACCATTTTACCATTACAGATGTAGTGGAAGGCATCTCCAAAAAACTGGTGGACCGTCACCCGCATATTTATGGAGATGTGAAAGTGAATGATGCGGATGATGTAAAACGTAACTGGGAAAAACTCAAGATCAAGGAAGGAAAAACTTCGGTGCTTTCCGGCGTACCAAAGGCCCTGCCTGCACTGGTAAAAGCGATGAGACTCCAGGAAAAAGCCAAACAGGTGGGATTTGAATGGGAGAACAAAGAACAGGTCTGGGATAAAGTAAAAGAAGAAGAGGCGGAATTGCAGGAGGCGATCAGGGACGGTGATCCTGTAAAAATTGAAGAGGAATTCGGTGACCTGGTATTTTCACTGGTGAACTTTGCACGGTTTTTGAACGTTGACGCCGAGAACGCTCTTGAGCTCACCAATAAAAAGTTTATCAAGCGTTTCACCATGATGGAAGAGAAAGCAATGGCATCCGGACAGAATCTTGCTGCCATGAGCCTGGAGGAAATGGATGCCATCTGGAATCAAATCAAACGGGTCCAAGATTGAACGTTTCCCCCTTACATACACATCTGCCCAAACGCAACCTGCTGATCTTTGCGGCAGGTCTCTTATTCCTGTCCCTGATTTCTTCCTGGTATTTCAAGGTTCAGCCTTCTGCGAATAACCAGCAACGTTACCTCCAGAATTATATCCAGGACCAGGAAGAAGATGCCGCGGAGTTGCTGAAGGATACACAGCTCATGCGAAAGCTGGTCCTCAAAACGGAAAGCCTTTCGGAATTCAGGCAGATCGAGAGAAAAAAATACGGGCTTTTTCTTTTCGCTGAAACCATTTCAGAAAACCAGGACCTTTTGTTCTGGAATAACCAGAAGATCCTGCCACCCCAGGTTGATTTCAGTCTGCCTGACGGGGCTTATTTCCAGCACCTCGAGAACGGCTATTATGTGGTGGTGAAGTACACACTAAAGTTTTCAGGGATGAGTAATACCATCATGGCCTATGTCATGATCCCTGTGCTGCACCAGTATTACCTGGAAACGGACTACCTGGTGAGCCGGTTTGCCCATGATGCTGAAGCCCACCGGCTGGTGACGCCATCTGATACACCTACCGACCTTGCAGTGAATTCTGTCAGTGGTAAAAAATTATTTTACCTGAAAGAGATCACTCATAGCAGGGTAATGGTAACAGATATTGTTACCATTCTTTTGCGACTGGCTGCCCTGATCTTTTTGCTGGTCTACCTGCATATTGAAGCAGAAAATATCACACGCAAAAGAAGAGCACTGCATGGCATTATTTTCCTGGCCCTCTGTTTCCTGTTTTTGCGGTTTATCATCTACCAGTTTCCGGGTTTGTTTTCATTCCGGCAGTTTGATCTTTTTGATCCGCTGATTTATGCGGCAAATGATGTGAACGCATCTCTCGGTGACCTGCTGATCAACACTATTCTTTTATGCTGGCTGATCATTTTTGCCTGGTTCAACCTCGGACCGGTCCAAAGAGTACCATCTTTCCTGAAGGGCAACTGGGTATATGCCTGGGGATTGTTTTTCATTTTTATACTCATCTTTTTCAGTTTCCAGTTTGCCAGTATCATCAGGAGCCTGGTATCCGATTCCAAGATATCCTTTAACGTTACCAATTTTTTCAGCCTTGATAAATACACGGTCATCGGACTGATTGTTCTGGCCCTGCTCTCACTGAGCTATTACTATCTTACCCGGATCCTCTTCCGCTTCATATTCCCGGTCTTCCGCCACCGCTACATCTATATTTATTTTATTCTTTTCGCTGTTGGTCTCATTTACCTTACACTTCGTTCAGGTAATGATATCGTACTGTTTCATTTGCCGGTGCTGGTCTGGCTCATGGTTTATACCCTGCTGGTAAGCCAGGAAAAATTTATCATCAACCGTTTCCGCATGACGGTGGCAGGAGCCCTGTTCTGGATCTTTGTATTTTCTGTTTCGCTGGCTGCAGTGATCCTGCAGGGAAACAAACAGAATGAACTGGCCATCAGGAAGGGGATCGCGGAAAAATATGACCAGCTCACGGATCCTACCAATGACCATACGATGAGCATCGCGATCACTTACCTCGATAACCGTTTCCTGGTCAGGAATTTTAACCGCTTCAAAACAGAACCCCAGAACAGTCTTTTAAGGGACAGTATCCTCCGCCAGAACTTTACCAGTTATAATGCCCGCTACGATACGCGGATCTATGTATTTGATTCAGCCAACCGCCCGGTGAATAACAGGATGGATCCAAAAACTTATCCTGAACTGAACACCTTGTTCACGGTTCAGAGTAAGTCAACCGGCATTCCTGATTTGAATTATATAGAGTCTTCTTTTGACCGGCTCACCTATATCACCCGCCGCGTGATCCGTGATACCACATCGGTGCTTGGAAGTTTTTTTATAATTTCAACACCCAGGCAGTATGCGGGTACTACTGATGCGCTTTATCCTGAATTGTTCCGCCAGGTAAGCCGGCGTGATGATAACAATGCCTCCATCTATTCCTACGCCATCTATAATGATAAACTGCTGATCTCTTCTTCGGATAAGTATCCTTTCCAGATCCATATCACGAATGCGCAGATACCCATGAGTGAATATGAAGAAAGAAAGAATGGCGGCAACACGGAACTCTGGTACAAGCCCAGTGGCAAAAAAGTAGTGGTGGTAGCCAAGAAAAGTGATTCGCTGATCGAAAGCATCACCCTGTTTTCATATCTCTTCTGCGCCTTTCTTTTTATGGTGGGACTACTGCAATTGATCGCATTGATCCTCCGGATCTTCAGGGAAAGAAGTTCTTTCAATCTTTTCGCGAGGCTGAATATCCGCTCGCAGATCCATGGAACGGTGATCTTCATTTCCATCCTTTCCTTCTTTATCATTGGTGCGGCAACCATTTCGTTTTTTATTTCCCGGTATAACCGCAACAATATTGATAAGCTGAGTCGTACTGCCGGCATCATGGTGAAGGAAATGGAGAAAAGGCTGGCAGATACATCCGCATTCAATAAAAACCTTTCTGATTCCGCCACGCATGCCAATATGCAATTGCTGGTAACGGAGGTGGCGGATATCCATAATGCCGATGTGAATGTATATGACCTGGAAGGCAACCTGCAGGTAACCTCCGAGGATAAGGTATATGAAGAAGGTATTCTCAGT
>CBDUBK010000259.1:0-4324 GCA_965365375.1 uncultured bacterium
TTCAAAGACTTATAAGAACAAATACAATGTCACAAGAGCCATATAAAAACGATAATAAATCCAAGCTTCCAAAATTTTCCAACCGCCCGGGAGAGGGTGGTGAAAATGCTCCCAAGAAAGGACCTAAATTCAGCATTTACTGGGTGTACGCGATCATCTTCGCTGTACTCATTGGTATGCAGGTATTCAGTCCTTTCTCTTCCGGCAGCGCCGAAATCGACCAGAACAGGTTTGAACAAATGCTGCGCGACGGAGATGTGGAGGATTTCATTATTGTTTCCAACCGTAATTCGGTAAGGGTTAAGATCAGGAATGAAGCCATCCCTAAATATGAAGGCGAAGGTGCCGGTAAAATCGGCAAGAACCTGAAGGATAATAAAGAATACCAGGCAAGCTTCAAGGTTGCTTCTGTTGAATCCTTCAAGGATGATATGCGCGAGTTCTATAAGGTCAATCCTGCAGTAAACAAGATTGTAGGTAAAGCAGAAACTGAAACCAACTGGTTCAGCCCTCTGTTACAAACCCTGTTACCGATCCTGATCTTTATTGGTCTCTGGATCCTGCTCATGCGCAAGATGGGTGGCGGTGCCGGCGGTGGCGGTGGCCCCGGTGGTATTTTCAATATCGGCAAATCAAAAGCTACACTTTTTGATAAAGGCACACGCGTCAATATCACTTTCTCTGATGTGGCAGGCCTGGATGAGGCCAAAGTGGAAGTGATGGAGATCGTTGACTTTTTACGCAATCCAAAAAAATATACAGCACTTGGTGGAAAGATCCCCAAAGGTGCCCTTCTTGTTGGTCCTCCCGGTACCGGTAAGACCCTCCTGGCTAAAGCTGTTGCCGGGGAAGCCCAGGTTCCGTTCTTCAGTCTCAGTGGTTCAGATTTCGTGGAAATGTTTGTGGGTGTAGGTGCCAGCCGTGTCCGTGACCTTTTCAAACAGGCCCGTGATAAAGCTCCCTGTATCATCTTCATCGACGAGATCGATGCCATTGGCCGTGCCCGTGGCAAGAACATGATGATGAGTAACGATGAAAGGGAAAGCACGCTAAACCAGTTACTGGTTGAAATGGATGGTTTTGGTACAGATGTCGGCATCATTGTACTGGCCGCAACCAACCGTCCCGATGTATTGGATACTGCCCTTCTGCGTCCCGGCCGTTTCGACAGGCAGATCACTATCGACAAACCGGATGTAAAAGGCCGTGAAGCCATCTTCAAGGTTCACCTGAAACCGATCAAGGTTTCTGAAAAAGTTGACATTCATAAACTGGCTGAACAGACCCCCGGATTCGCGGGTGCTGATATTGCCAACGTTTGTAATGAAGCAGCGCTCATCGCTGCCAGGAAAAACAAACAGGCTGTTGATATGAGTGATTTCCAGGATGCCGTTGACCGTGTGATCGGTGGCCTGGAAAAGAAAAACAAGATCATTTCTCCTGAAGAGAAAAAGATCATCGCTTACCACGAAGCAGGTCATGCGATCTGCGGCTGGTACCTCGAACATGCTTATCCTCTATTGAAGGTGACCATCGTTCCCCGTGGTACGGCTGCTCTTGGTTATGCGCAGTATACGCCTAAAGAGCAATACCTCTATAATACCGACCAGCTGAATGACCAGATCTGTATGACCCTTGGCGGCCGCGCCAGTGAAGAGATCTTCTTTGGTAAGATTTCTACCGGTGCGCAGAATGACCTCCAGCAGATCACAAGGATCGGTTATGCCATGGTTACTGTTTATGGTATGAATGACAAGGTTGGTAATATCAGTTTTTATGATCCTCACCAGGACCAGACCTTTACCAAACCTTATTCTGAAGAAACTTCCAAATTGATTGATGAAGAAGTACGTAAACTGATCGATGAAGCTTACGTAAGAACATTATCATTATTGAGAGAAAAAAGAAGTGATGTTGAAAGACTGGCTGAAGCACTTCTTGATAAGGAAGTTTTATTCCAGAGTGATGTGGAAGCCCTGATCGGACCACGTCCTTACCAGGATAAACATTTACTGGATGTTGAGCCCAATGAAAAACATCCTGATGGTGGCATCAGCGAAGGTGTTCCGCCTTATGATCCTAATGTTACCAACCAGGCACAGTAGTCAATGAATCATTCAGCATCTAAAAATAACATACTGAAAAAAATACGCATGGCGTTGGCTCACCCAACGCCATTGCCTTTTCCCCATGCTGACCGTGCTGAAAAAGTTTTTCAGCCGCAGCAGCAGGACCTGGTGGTGGAATTTGCAGAACAGTTCACGCAGCTCCAGGGAAAATTTGTTTTTTGTATGAACAAGGAAGAACTGGTGGAACAGTTCAATAAACTTTCCTACCAGAACCAGTGGACCAAAATCTTCTGCACAGAAGAAAAATGGAAACCGCTGATCAATCCCAACCTCTTTCATAAAGACCTGGCAAGTTGCGATGCGGCCATTACCGGTTGTGATTTCCTGGTAGCAAGAACGGGCAGCATTGTATTGTCTTCCGCTGGGCAGGGCCGCCTTCCCAGTGTATATGCCCCCGTGCATGTTTGTATCGCAACCAGCTCACAATTGGTTTATGATATCCGCGACAGCCTTCATGGTATCAAAGCACAATACAAATCACAGTTACCTTCTTTGATCACCCTGGCAACGGGTCCCAGCCGCACGGCAGATATAGAAAAGACCCTGGTTGTTGGCGTACACGGACCTAAAGAAGTATATTGTTTTGTTCTGGATGACCAGTCCTAATTATTTTTTCATGCAGCTTCCACCGGGCAAAAAAATTTATTTCCTTTCCGATTTTCACCTCGGCGCACCTGATGCGGAGCGCTCACTCATCCGCGAAAAAAAGATCGTAGGCTTTCTGGATTCCATCCGTGATGATGCGCATACTATTTTTATTGTGGGTGATATGTTTGACTTCTGGTATGAATACCGCAAGGTGGTGCCACGCGGATTTGTCCGCCTGCTTGGCAAGATCGCATCAATGGCAGATGAAGGGATCAGATTTCATTTTTTCGTGGGTAACCATGATATGTGGATGAAAAATTATTTCCAGGAAGAACTGAACGTCCCGGTCTATTTTGAACCAAAGGAGTTTGATTTTAACGGTAAACAATTTCTTATCGGGCATGGTGACGGCCTGGGCCCGGGTGACCATGGATATAAAAGGCTGAAAAAGGTTTTCAGAAATCCCGCCTGCCAGTGGTTATTCGGTATCCTCCCTCCCGCTATTGGCATGGGAATCGCTAACTATGCCAGCAGGCGCAGCCGGGCGGCAACAGGACAAAGCGAGGAAAAATTCCTTGGCGAGGAAAGAGAATGGCTCCTGGTCTATTGCAGGGAGGTTTCAAAACAGCATCATTATGATTTTTTTGTGTTTGGACATAGACACCTGCCTATAGATTACCGTCTTGATAATGGCAGCCGTTACATCAACCTGGGCGACTGGATCCATTATGATACCTACGCGGTATTTAGTGGTGAAGAACTCAAACTTGAGTCCTGGTCTGGCCAGGGAGATAAAATAAACAGGAATTATTGAAAAGGATCTTTTTTCATATCATCTTTCTCCTGCTGGTGCAAACCTCTTTCGCACAGGATTCTTCCTTTGCACTTGTAAGAACCTATGAAGGTGATATCGCTGCGGCGGCAATGGATCATTTCGATAATCTTTATATTGTATCGAGTAAGGGCCAGGTAAAAAAATTCACCGCAGCCGGTGACTCAGGCGGGGTATATAACCAGGTAAGGAATTTTGGTAAACTTTCCACTCTTGATGTTTCCAATCCTTTGAAGATCCTGTTGTTCTATAAAGATTTTTCTTCTGTGGTGGTGCTCGACCGTTTTTTAACCGGGATCACCACGATTGACCTCCGCAAATATTCCATCCTTCAACCCGGAGCCATCGGGCTTTCCTATGATAATAATATCTGGGTGTTTGATGAATATGATAATAAACTCAAAAAGATCAATGAACAGGGAACCCTCCTGATGGAGACCGCTGATTTCAGGTCGGTATTCAACCAGACGGTATCCCCGCAAAAGATCATTGATGATAATGGACTGGTTTACCTGGCGGATACAACGAACGGGATTTTTGTTTTTGACAGCTATGGAACCTTTCAGAAAAAGATCCCCCTGATGAACTGGAAGAGCATAGCCGTGAACAAAACCAATATCATCAGTACCTCATCAGACTGGATCACGGTATTTAATACCGCCACCCTTATGGAAACCAGGAAGAAGCAGCCATTTTTTGATCCTTACCAGCAGGCATTTACCCTTTCAAATAAACTGGTGATCTTCTCAGGCAGTAAATTGCAGGTCTGGCAATA
>CBDUBK010000260.1:0-4294 GCA_965365375.1 uncultured bacterium
CCAGTTACGGCCACCATCAACAGTTATGTACAAGCCACTACCCGGGCCACCGCTCTTCATACTCCATGGTGTGCGCCGGTGCTGCCACATATTCGCGATCAGTTTATTGGGATTGGAAGGATCCATCACCAGTTCAGCGCAACCACTGGTATCGTTGGTGTACAATACCCGGTTCCAGGTTTGTCCGCCATCAGTTGTTTTATAAACGCCTCTTTCCGGATGCTCCGCATAAGGATTACCAATTGCTGCTGCATAAACAATATCAGGATTGGTAGGATCAATGATAATACGGTGAAGGTTTCTTGTTTTTTCAAGACCCATGGCCGTCCATGTTTTTCCACCATCCATGGATTTATAAATTCCTTCGCCAAGATTGATGGAATTCCGGGGATTGCCTTCTCCCGTTCCTACCCAAACCACGCTGGGATTGGATTGCTGGATGGCAATTGAACCAATATTGATATTGGGCTGCGCATCAAAAACGGATGTCCATGAAGCGCCTGAGTTGGTGGTCTTCCATACACCACCGGAGGCGGCACCAACAAACCAGGTATCGGGCTGGCTCACCACCACATCCACCGAAGTGATTCGCCCGCTCATACCAGCAGGACCAATATTCCTTGGTTTGAGTGCTTTGAGCTGTTCGATGGTTACGTTCTGGGCTGATGTGATAATAGAAATGCAAATGAAAAGCAGTAGACCAATAAATTTCATGCAGCAGGTTTTTGTAGCTCTAAACTTAAGGAAAAACTGGATGTGATCAGGAGGTAATGTTAGGAATGCCGCGAAGGGATGATGAGAATACGGGAGGAGGAAGATGTGACATAAATTGCCGGGTTGCGCAACTAATGATGGTCCAGATTCACTTGTCTCTGCCTAATGAGAATTGCACAATGAATACTATATTAGTCAGCAGTTCCAGGGAGAAATTTGGTTGAGATGAAAAAAAATGTAGAGCTCATATTGAAACCATTATTTCCCTCGCCCTGATTGGTGTTGGATGGTGGGGTATTTCCACCGGTTTTACATTGGTTGGTGTCATTAGTATAATAGCTGGTGTGATCATTGGTTATCTGATATATGGCGAGAGATTCAACTGGATGGACTGGTGGCCTTAGTGAAATGGAGTCTGATACTGTAATTTTTCAGAGTAGTATAATCGCATTCCTTGTGAATGGTAATGAATCAATGCTTACGATTATCAAATTATCCAATATCATTTTAGCTCACTTTCTCCAAACTCCTTTACATCTCCATATTTCAACAAAGGCAGCGCATGAAAAGCTTTTTCATAATCTTCTTTCATCCACCTGTCGTGCAAGTCCAGGTTTTCCAGCTTTTTCAATTTGGTAACCGGGCTTATATCCTTATCCAAAACTTTCACTCCCACAAGTTTAAAATACCTGAGGTTTTTCAGATGTCCCACAGGCTCCAGGGAATCCATGGTTTGAGGTGTCCACATATCACCTTCAATGATCAGACCTTCCAATCCTTTCATTTGTTTTAGAAAACTGAAATCTGTGATCTTTTTCAGGCTTTCTGTATGAAGGGTAACAAGATTTTTCAAGCTTGCCAGCGGCATGGGGTCCGTGATCTTTGAAGAGCTGCCTATGAAAAGGTGTTTCAGTTGGGTGAGTTTGGCAATGGAAGCCAGGTCTGTAATGGAAGTCCACTTCATCCATAAACCTTCCAGATTTTTTACCTGGCAAAGCACTTCGAAAAATTCCTGGTTCACCTTCTCTCCTGTCCAGATATATTTCAGTTGATCAAGGCCGGGTAAAATGGTAAGCCAGGCCTTACGTAATTTTTTCCGTTCGGCTTCGGTGGAATGTTGTTCTGCAGAAAAATTGAAAGAGATTCTTTCACGCGTTTGAATATCCTCCGGAATAAGAGGCGTGGTTTCAGGATGAAATCTTTTGCCGTCAGCAAAGCCAAACCTCCAGAAACCAATTTCAATATCGTCTTCGCTAAGGCTCACCGGGTAGTTGTAGTTTTCACAAACTTAATAATAGCTTTTTATTGCACATACAACAATGAATGAAACACTGCAAATCATCAAATCACTACATAAAAAAGCCCCGCATTGCTGCGGGGCCTCAACTATTATTTAAAAACTTAGAAAGTTTTCTGAACACCGCCCGGAACATTCGCGTTCTCCGGATATAAAACCGTACGGACGTAATTTTTCATGTCCAGGTATTTTTTAGCTGCATTCTGAAGGTCTTTCAGACTGATGGCATCTACTCTTTTTTCATACTCAAGAACCGCCTCCGGATTGGTACCGTTGATATGAGCATTCGAAAGACTGGTCAGCCAGAAATCATTATTCTGGATTTTAGTCTGGTAATCTTTCTTCAATGTTTCTTTTACCTTGTCCAGGTCTTTCTGGTCAATCTTTCCTTCCTGCACGTTTTTGACCAGGTCGAAAAGCGCAACAGTAAGCTTCTCTACATTCTCCGGACCGCAAGGCAGGGTTGACTGGATGGTATAATGAACATAAGGGCGTTTGGAGATGCCGCCATTAAAGCCACCACCATAAATGCCACCCATTTCTTCCCTGAGCTTTTCTATTACCTTGATGTTAAGCACATCGAGTAAGGCTTTCAAAGCCAGGTTTTCATCTGCACTGTATTCGGTTTCTCCTGTCCAGGTAACATTGATCATACTTTGTGCTTCCTTGCCTTTTTTGATATTGGCATTGATCACACCTTTTACAGGCCTGATATTATTGTCCTTGAATTTTGGCTCCATCGGCTGGGCAGGTAATGATCCCAGGTATTTTTCAAACAATGGTTTTGCTTTTGCCAGGTCCACATTTCCTACAAAAGTGAAATGCATGCCATGCGCATTACCAAAAATCTGGTTGTAGATCTGCAATGCTTTATCGGCGCTTACCTTATCCAGTTCTTCAGCCGTAGGGATCTGGTTCATCCATGGATTGCTGTTGTACAGCAACTGGTTGAGTGTATCCTGGTAAAAAGTCTGGGGATCTGCTTTTATGAACTGCAGGTAACCTTTGATGTTTTTGATATAAGCATTCACCAGTGCATCATCTTTTCTAGGTTTGGTCATATAAAGATTCACCAGCTGGAGCATGGTCTCAAAATCCTTCACACTGCTGGTAGCTTCAATCCCTTCTTCATGATCGTTGAGATAAGGTGTAACGCTGATGGTTTTCCCGGAAAGGAATTTCTGCAGGTCGGTCGGGCTCATATCTCCAACTCCCATCAGTTGCACGGCTTGTGCAGCGCTTTCCGCATTAGCTTTTTCTTCAAGGGGGAATTTATGCCATCCTCCAAGCCGCATGGCATCCATGGTGATCTCATCATTCTTGAGTGTTGTTGGTTTAACGGTGATGGTCACCCCGTTACTCAACACAAGACTGGTGGTACCAAGCTTTTCATTTTTTGTTTCACCAGTGATCTTACCCGAAGCAAGATCGCCTGTTGAAAGTTTATCAGCTACAGCTTTTTCCTCGTAGGCTGTCACTTTTTGTTTGGTAGCTGCCACCACCTGCGCCAGCAGGTCGGCATTGGTTGGCAGTTCAGATTTTTTACTTGCAGGTCCCTGTACAATTACAAAAGGACTGGAAGCACCCGCTGCTTTTTTGGCAACCGCATTCACTTCATCAATTGAAATAGTCGGAAGGATCTGCTTAATGAATTTGTAATGATTTTCTGTACCTACGATCGGCTGGCCGGCAAGAAAATGCTGGATATAATTGTTGACGATCTGGCCGGACTGCTGTTTGTCTTTTTCCGCGAAGGATTTTTCAGCCTGGTTGAGCAGGGAAGCTTTGGCTCTCTCCAGTTCTGATTTCAGGAATCCAAACTGTCTTGCTCTTTCAGTTTCAGCATACAGGGCATTCAGTGCTTCCTGTGTTGTACCACCACCTACTACGGCATAGGACATGGAAGCATCATAACCACGGATGAAAGGAACCTTGCCGGTGAAACCGTAAAGGAAGGGAGGATTTTCTTTTTGTGCCAGTTCCTGCAGGCGCTGGTTTACCATGGAGCTTGCCAGGTCATCAACGATATCCGCCCGGTAGTCAGCCCAGGTCTTGAGCTTTTTGGAAGGCTTCATGTAGTTGATCATCTGCACAGCTGTATTCGGCAGCTCTTCATCAGTGAGCACCATCGCTGCGGTTTTGGTCCTGTCTTTTACTGGAATAATTGCAGGACGTGCAGGTGCATTCGCCGGGTTTTTATACTTGCTGAAATGAGCCTTGATCTTTTTCTCTGCTTCAGCCGGGTCAATATCACCAACAACAATCACGGCCATCAGGTTGGGA
>CBDUBK010000261.1:0-4288 GCA_965365375.1 uncultured bacterium
GTTACATCAGCCGTGTAACCATGGTATTCGGCACCAACATCCATCAGGATCATATCATTGCCAATCTGTGTTTTTGTATTCTCCGTATAATGCAGGATGCAGCCGTTTTCACCGGCACCAATAATGGAGCCGTAACCGATGCCTTCTGCGCCGTAACGTTTATGCACATATTCATGCAGTCCCTGGATCTCGAGTTCGGACATATCAGGACGCACAGCTTTCATCACTTCATTTTGTCCGCGGCAGGAGATCTCTACCGCTTTCCTGATCAAAGCCAGTTCCTCGGGAGTCTTGATCTCTCGCAGGGAAGAAGTGATCTGGTCAAATAAGGCAGTATTAAATTTTTGGGAACCTTTGTCCTGTTTGAAAGCAAGAATTTCTTCTTCGCTTTTCAGTGAAAGTATTTTTTTGATCACAGGATGCTCCTGGTAATGCTGGTTGCTGCCGATTTCCTTGAGAATGTAAGCCTGCATCTGCTCGCGGTTATCCTTATTCATATAATTCCTGGCTACCCGTTCTATATCCTCTATCTTTCTGTCGATGGCAGGCACCGATGCTTTCTCTTTGAATCTGTTTACCAGCTGGTAGAGATTCCCCGGTTCACTGGATGGCCTGGCATCTTCAGGCAGATAATCCATGATGATGCGGTCGAAGCGGTTAAAATCGATTGCAGAAGAAGCCAGTTGTTCACCTTCAAGTACATGGGTGAAACCGAGTTTTTTCTTTACGCCTTCAACACCGAGCCTACGGCCGTCCCAGTGCTCCGCCTGTTTGTCTTTCTTCTGGACAAAGAAAATTTCATTGTAGGATGATCCGTCAGCTGCCTTTTGCATCTCTTTGAAAATGATCAATACAGCATTGGGCTCTTTATATCCTGAGAAATAATACAGATCAGGATTCTGGTGATAATTATATTCAACATCATTGGAGAAAGTGCGTGTTGGTGCCGCAAAAATTACCATTACGGAATTTGCAGGCATCATGGCTCTTGCCGCATTACGCCTGCCCTTATGGAAATCAGCACTTAGGTAATCTTCCGGGAGGCGGTCCTGTGCCTGTAGCTGGAGGTTCAAACTAAACAGGAAAAGCAGGAGAACCCTGGTATAATGAACAAGCTGCATAACTTCTTATGTTTTCTCTAAATTAAACAAAGCAGCTATGCAGCCTATACCGTTCGAGTAATAATTACTCGTCGTCTTCCTCGTAGTAAGACTCCTCGTTATTATTATAATGTTTTTCCCAGACCTCCACCATTTCGTCGCTCAGGCACTCAATGATATCATGGAGTTTGTCATTTTTTCTTTTCCACTGGGTCAACAGTTCATCGGCATATTTGTGCACAAACATGCAATGATCCGATTCAACGGTAACCTTGATCAGTTCAACAGGTGAAGACAATTCTTCCTGCACCAGGTAATAACACCCAGGTTCCAATAATCCATACGAATACATACTCAATCCTCCATTTTGGTGGTTAATTAATCCTGATGGGTCAGTAAGCGAACAGGTTTTTGTAAGTAGAATTAATGGGTAAGTGTAAGACGGTAGTTCTGGTTCCCAGGCTGCATTGTTGGTGCCCGTGTATGAAACAAAAGTAGGCGTTTTCATTTCATAAAGGCAACCACCCACGTATTTTTTTTTACTGTGATCAATCTGTTGATTATCAACGTAAAACGAAAGTTTTCCCCTGACCAGCTATCCTACCGCAAAACTAATATATTTAGCAATGCGCACCTTTAAAATTTATATATTTGCGACCTGTTTAACAGATGGGCCCGATGAGTTTCCGGAGTTCATTTATGAATAAAGGAATGATAGTCAGGCTTCAGGCAGTTTTATGTTTCCACAAAGGGGGGAAACATAAGGAGACTAAAAGGGGGCCAATCTATTAATTTTACCCAAATTAGTGCTTAACACATCCTATGGCAGAAACTAAAAAGAATCTTTTTGAGTACACCGAAGACAGCATCAGAAGCCTGGACTGGAAGGAGCATATCCGGCTCCGCCCGGGTATGTACATAGGTAAACTGGGCGATGGTTCCAGTCCCGACGACGGCATCTATGTACTGGTAAAGGAGGTGATCGACAACTGTATTGATGAATACACCATGGGTTACGGTAAAACCGTGGAAGTTACCATTGATAAAAAAACCGTCACCATCCGCGACCATGGCCGGGGAATCCCTTTGGGAAAAGTGGTTGACGTGGTGAGCAAGATCAACACCGGCGCCAAATACGACAGTAAGGTTTTCCAGAAAAGTGTTGGACTGAACGGTGTTGGTACCAAGGCCGTGAATGCGCTGAGCAGTTATTTTAAAGTGGCTTCCGCAAGGGAAGGAAAGATCAAGGAAGCAGAGTTTGAAAGGGGTGTCCTTACAAAAGAGCATAAGGAAGCAAAGACCAGCGAGGATAACGGCACCATGGTGACTTTTATACCGGATGAAACCATTTTCAAAAATTTTCATTTCATTCCCGAATACCTGGAGAAACAGATCTGGAATTACTGTTTTTTGAACGCAGGCCTCCGCATCATTTTTAATGGAAAAACTTACGTCAGCAAAAACGGACTGCTTGACCTGCTCGTAAGGGAAACCAATGCGGATACCAATCCGGAAGGCATCCGTTATCCCATCATCCATTTGAAGGGAGAAGATATAGAAGTGGCCCTCACGCATAACAATGATTATGGGGAGGAATACCATTCATTTGTAAACGGCCAGCATACTACCCAGGGTGGTACCCACCAGGCAGCCTTCAGGGAAGCCTATGTGAAAGTGCTGCGCGATTTTTTCAAAAAAGATTACGAAGCCTCAGATATCAGGGCCAGCATTGTTGCAGCCATCTCCGTAAGAGTGGTTGAACCGGTGTTTGAATCCCAGACCAAGACCAAGCTCGGTTCCATCAATGTGGATGAAGGTGGTCCAAGCATGAGGCAGTTCATTCTTGATTTTCTTTCCCGTGAGCTTGATAATTTTCTTCATAAGAATCCCGCTATTGCGGATGCGCTGAAAAAACGCATCGAACAGAGTGAAAGGGAAAGAAAAGACCTGGCAGGTATCAAAAAACTGGCGAATGAAAGAGCGAAGAAAGCCAACCTGCACAATAAAAAACTGCGTGACTGCCGGGTGCATTTCAATGAAGAGCCGCCGGCAAAGAACAAGCAGGAATTTTTCGCGATCCAGAAAGAAACGACCATATTTATTACGGAAGGTGATTCTGCAAGTGGTTCCATCACCAAGGCAAGACAGGTGGAGACCCAGGCTGTTTTCAGTTTGCGCGGCAAACCATTGAACTGCTTTGGGCTGAGTAAGAAAGTGGTTTATGAGAACGAGGAGCTTAACCTGCTGCAGCATGCATTGAATATTGAAGAAGGTATGGAAGGTTTGCGTTACAACCGGATTGTAATTGCAACCGATGCCGATGTGGATGGCATGCACATCCGGCTGCTGATCATGACCTTCTTTTTGCAGTTCTTCCCGGACCTTGTGAAGAACAATCATGTTTACATTCTCCAGACACCATTATTCCGGGTGCGCAATAAGCAGGAAACGATCTATTGTTATTCCGAAGCTGAAAAGCAGGCAGCAGTTAAAAAGCTGGGAAATAAACCCGAGATCACGAGGTTCAAGGGACTTGGTGAAATTTCACCTGATGAATTCGGTCGCTTTATCGGTGACGAGATCCGTCTTGATCCTGTGATCCTTGAGCATGGTGATCATATCCAGCACCTGCTGGAATACTACATGGGTAAGAACACCCAGGAAAGGCAGGAGTTCATTATCAATAATCTTAAGGTGGAAGTAGATGCCGTGGAAGATGCGGTAGCTTAAAACAATACGCTTGAAAAAACTAGACGCGATCAGGAAGGCGAAATCATTGTTCATGAAGTGGAACCTTCATAAGGTTACCGTTCCTTTCAGCCCGTCATTGTCGAACGCGGTGAACATGGCGGAGATGTCGCAATGGAGAAAGGATCATCCTGTAAATGGATATAATGATTTTTACCAGGAGACCTGGGATTATGAAAGACGCTACAATTTATATGAGGCGATCGTAAAGCAGGAAGGCCTGGCAAATGTGCCCATAGATTATTTCGAATTTGGTGTGGCAGGAGGATATTCTTTCAAATGGTGGCTGGAAAAAAACGTCCAGCCCGGGTCCCGTTTTTTTGGCTTTGACACATTTGAAGGGCTCCCGGAAAAATGGGGCAGTTATGCCAAGGGGTCCATGGCTTATTCTCTTGAATCCCTGGGCATCAATGACAGCAGGGCAGGTTTTTATAAAGGCC
>CBDUBK010000262.1:0-4275 GCA_965365375.1 uncultured bacterium
CAGGCTCAATGTAAACCGTTACAATCCTGCAAAGTCTTTTTATGAAAAACTGGGATTTGAAATGAAAGGAGAAGAAGATGTTGATATCGGTAACGGTTACTTTATGAATGATTATGTAATGGAAAAGAAAATTGGTAATGATATTTTGGTTCAGGAGGAATAAGAACATTTCAAAGTCCAATGATCGATTCCAAACAACCCTGGCACATGTGAGTCTTCCAGCTTGAAACTTGCAGCTTGACCCTTAGCTATTCAAACAGCGCTTTCAATGCGTCTTTTTTATTCCGCGAAACAGGAACCTGGGTATTGTCATCCAGGAGCAGGTAACCCCCGTCTTCCTTCACCCAGGAGCGGATGAATTTTTTATTGACAAGGTGACTCTGGTGGCAACGGAAAAATCCATATGCAGAAAGTATCTCTTCATATTCGAAAATCGGTTTCGAGGTGAGGATCTTTTCTCCATTATCGAGAAAGAAAGTAGTGTAGTTATTCGAAGATTCGCAATGCATGATTCTACCGGTTTCTATGAATCGCGTTTCCCTGGCGCTTTGCAGGGCAATACGGTGTGATGATTTTTGCTGCTCCTGCTTCAATACTTCTATGAGATTTTCCAAACGGAGATTTTGTTTTTGCTGCATCTGCATCCCGGTTACTTTCCTGACGGCGGCTTTTAGTTCATCCACATCAACAGGTTTGAGGAGGTAATCAATAGCCGAGAATTTTACAGCCTGGATGCCATACTGGTCAAATGCGGTAACGAATATGACCGAAAAGGGAAAATGCTGGAGGCCTTTCAATAAATCGAAACCGTTTTTGCCAGGCATCTGTATATCAAGAAAAACAAGGTCAGGGTTCAGGCGCCGGATGATCGCTTCGCCTTCCGTGGCATCTGTTGCACTGGCCAGAACATCCACTTCCGGGCAATACCTGTATAATAAAGCAGCCAGGTTATCTATATTATTTGGCTCATCGTCTATAATAACGGCGCTGATCATGATAACAGGTTTTTAAAAATAAGGGTAATTGAAGTACCTGCAGAACCTGATTCGGTTTTCATGCTTATATGGTCCTGGTCTTTCTCATTGATCAAAGCCATTCTTTGTTCTGTCAGCTTTAAACCAAAACCATTTGTTTGCCGGTTCAGATCATAACCATTCCCATTATCTGAAATCTTTACATGCATATCTTTTCCACTGGAATGGAACAGAACCAGGATCTTTCCTTTCTCCTGCAGCGACGACACGCCATGTTTGATTGCATTTTCCACTAAAGGCTGGAGGAAAAGCGCTGGAACTTCCACATTTCCCGTTTCAATACCGTTGACTTCAATAGCGTAATCAAAACCAAATCTCAACTGCTCCAGTTGAAGGTAAGTCTCCAGGATCCCGATCTCGGCGGAAAGGGGCACCTGGTTCTTTTCTCCGTTCACCAGTGAATCACGTAAAAGTTTACTGAAAGTGGAAAGATAGTGATTGGCTTTCTCCGTTTCATTTTTGTTGATGAGGCCTTGAATGGAACCAAGTGCATTGAAAATAAAATGAGGATTCAACTGGGCATAGACGGATCTTAATTCTGCTTCAGCCTGCCTTTTTTTGATCGTTTCACTTCGTAATTTTTGTTTCTGCCTCCTGGAATGAAAGAGTAAAATAATAAAACCGAAAAAGGCAGCCAGAAGGCCGCCTGCGATTATTTTAAATGATAGGGTCTGGTCCCACCGTGGCTGGATCACAAAATGATAGCTGGTGATATTCTCACGCTGCACTTTAAAACGCAATTTTAATTCATAGGCCCCATGAGTGAGATTGGTAAGCCAGATGAACCCGTTATCAAAATCGTTTTTTTGCCAATCTCTTACGACTTCGCCGTTTTTGATGAGTTGGTATTCAAGCGCATCGGCTTTACGGATTTTTTCCTGCAGGAAAAAAATCAGGCTGTTTTGTTCAGCATCCAGCTCCAGCTTTTTGGGAAGTCCCGACTTTTGGTCCAGTTCTTCCGCAGCATATTTAAGTTGCCATTTTTTGATTTCTTCCGGGCCTGTTTTCTCATCAGGATTAGCAATCTGTTTCATAAATGCTTTCATTTCATCCTGGAGATAGATATTTTTAATAGTAGGTTTTGTTTCTACAAAAGAAACAAGAGCAGTGGAGAGCACGGAATCTTCCCCTTTTCGGCGGATATCCATTAACAAAAAATGTCCCCGGTCAACTTTAAATTTTCCAATATAATTTAAGGGTTGATTGATGATGGAATCGACACTTCTTGTATCGATTGTTTTCCAGGGAACAAGGGTCTCAATAGCATCTTTTACCAACCGGTATTCAAAAAAACCTGGTTGTACCGGGCTTACTGTGACCAGCATAAAATGCACACCGGAAGAATCGAAGACCTGTCCTACTGTGATATTTTCTTCTTTTCTACCCATCAGCAGTGATTCAAAACCATCAACATTATCAGCAGAGCCCAGGTATTCCGCATCCGCAGTGGAAATTCCAATGGCAATAACCGGTGATTTACTGGTAGGGATGCCACTGTACATTGTAGTCAGCCCGCTTAATTTGAACTGGCTAAAAGCCTGGAGGTGTAAGAACACCACGACGATTGAAATGATAATTTGTTTCATAATATAATTTTCAACAAATCTCATTGTAGGGAAAGGCTGTTTTTGGGTTGAATGTGAATCCGGTATTCCGGAATGTGAATTTGGACCAGCGAAGCCATTGGCCAATGGCCATTAGCCATTAGCTGCTGGCTAGTACACTAGCTGTTGCGTACTCTTCACCACTCCCATCACGAACACACTCTGCACATTCCCTACGTTTTCAATTTCACTCAATCGGTTCACATGGAAATCATAATAGGTATCCATATTCTCTGTTGCTACCTTCAGCATAAAATCAAATTCACCGGAGATGGTGAGGCATTCAAGTACCTCCTGCATTTCCATGATGCGCTGGATGAATTTGCCTCCTGCATTTTTGCTGTGCTGGCGTAGCGAAACATAACAGATCACCATCAGTCCTTTATTCACCATGGCATTGTTAAGAATCGCGGTGTATTGTTTGATCACACCCTGCTCTTCCATCCAGCGGATGCGCTCATGTACAGGGGTGGTGCTGAGGTGTACTTTCTCTGCGATCTCCTTGATGGTGACCCTGGCATTCTGCTGGAGCATTTTAAGGATCTCCAGGTCTTTCTTATCCAATGCAGGTTTTTCGCCTGTTTTGAGGGTTGCGGCCATAGCTAAACCTTATTATTTTCCACAAAATAGATGAAATCATTAATTTTTTCCTGATTTTGTATGGATGTGTAGGAAATACGGCTAAAATATTAGTTTTGCGACAGCAGGCCAATAGCCAATGGCCATTAGCTAATGGCTGAACCTTACAATTCTCTCAAAAATTTAAACCTCACATATGTCAACAATCGCAAACGCAAACATCAACTTCGCTTTACCTCATAAAGTGAAGGACATGAGCCTCGCAGAATGGGGCCGCAAGGAAATCAGGCTGGCAGAAGCAGAAATGCCAGGACTGATGGCCATCCGTGAAGAATATGGTCCTTCACAGCCACTGAAAGGCGCCCGCATTGCAGGTTGCCTGCACATGACCATCCAGACTGCAGTATTGATCGAGACACTTGTTGCTCTCGGTGCTGAAGTAAAATGGAGCTCATGCAATATCTTCTCCACGCAGGATCATGCTGCTGCTGCTATCGCTGCTGCAGGCATTGGTGTTTTCGCCTGGAAAGGACAAACTATTGAAGAAGCTGACTGGTGTATCGAGCAGACCCTGTTCTTCGGTGCTGCTGACCGCCCCCTGAATATGATCCTGGATGATGGTGGTGACCTGACCAATATGGTACTTGACAAATACCCTGAGCTGGTTCAGCATATCAAAGGTATTTCTGAAGAAACCACTACCGGTGTGCACAGGTTGTATGAAAGAATGGTAAAGGGTACTTTACCTGTTCCGGCTATCAACGTGAACGATTCTGTTACCAAATCAAAATTTGATAACAAATACGGTTGCAAGGAATCACTGGTTGATGCCATCCGCCGCGCTACTGATGTAATGATGGCCGGTAAGGTTGCTGTTGTAGGTTCTTATGGTGATGTGGGTAAAGGTTCCGCTGCTTCACTGAAAGGTGCCGGTTGCCGTGTGATCGTTACCGAGATCGATCCGATCTGCGCCCTGCAGGCTGCCATGGACGGTTTTGAAGTAAAGAAAATGGTGGATGCCGTGAAAGAAGCCGACATCGTGGTGACCGCTTCGGGTT
>CBDUBK010000263.1:0-4268 GCA_965365375.1 uncultured bacterium
TCATTTGCAGGTTTGAACTGCTCATTCACTCCAAATGCATGAAAGCTGTAAGGAAAGTATTCAGCAAAACCCAGCTTGGCTTCAAAGACCATGATCGTACCTGCCAGCCATAATCCCATACCTATTCCAATTGGAGCAATAAAATTCCTGAACCTTAATCCCAGCCAGAACTGAATGGAAGTAAGTGCCAACAGGGCTACATAAGCTCTCACCCTTATCATCAACACATCCATGCCATCTACGGACTGGTTTAAAACATTCAATGAAGGCTCGATAAAATGAAGAATGACCGCCGACAACAACATCATCAAAAAATTTACGACCAGGAAGGTGATGATCAGCAGGTGAACATTCACAAACTTGGCCAGGAAAATATTGCTTTTTGACTGGGGTGCAGCCAGTACCTGTTTCCATGTATGGTTCTTATACTCGATCTGTGAAAGCAGGGTGCAGATCAGCATTATAAAGATGGGAAGCAGCATGGCACCGGTTACGTCAAATTTCTCTACCAGCATTTTGCTGAAAATGACATTACGGCTTCCGGGATCTACGCCATCCAGTGTCAGGTCGAGCATGGACATGAAAGGTCCAAAGGTTGCAGCGCCCAGTGTCAGGTAAAATGAAGAGGTTCTTTTTGTTTTCAGGATCTCCGAGCGGAGCGAAGTCATTATATTCATGAGTGTGCAGATGTAAGGTCAATAAATAATTGTTCGAGGTCGTTTTCTTTTGGTTGCAGCAGGTATACATCCAGGTTGTTCTGTATCATGGTCCTGTTGATCGTTGCGGCTTGCTGCAGATCATGGAAAGGAACAGAAAGTTTTTCTCCGGCCAGTACAGGCGCATGTTCTTTTAATAAATGCATGGCCGCCTCATTATCCGAGGTCTGGATCAACAGCCTTGTAGTTCTTTGCTGGAAGAGGTGCAATTCAGGTAATGAACCCTGGAAAAGCATTTTTCCTTTGTAGATGATTCCTACATGGCTTACCATTTTTTCTACTTCCGATAATAAATGACTGGAGATCACGATCGTCATTCCCAGTTCCCGGTTCAGTTTTTTGATCAGCTGCCTCAACTCAATGATGCCACCAGGATCGAGGCCGTTGGATGGCTCATCGAGGATCATCAATTCAGGATTGGGCAGGAGGGCAAGTGCGATCGCCAGTCTTTGCTTCATACCCAGGGAGAATTTTTTGACGGACTTTTTTCCTGTATCACTCAGGCCTGCAATTTCCAGGACCTCGTCTACACGGGCTTTGGAAGCTCCATAGATATTCCTGTAGATCTCCAGGTTGTCCTTTGCGTTCAGGTGTCCATAGAGGGATGGGGTCTCAATCAATGAACCGATCCTGTTGAGGATGGATATCCTGT
This sequence comes from uncultured bacterium, assembly GCA_965365375.1. Taxonomy (GTDB): domain Bacteria; phylum Bacteroidota; class Bacteroidia; order Chitinophagales; family Chitinophagaceae; genus Flavisolibacter. The sequence goes on from CBDUBK010000263.1 coordinate 1,369, forward strand.
GGCTGTGCAGGTGCTGGCCAAAGATCTCGATGTCTCCCTGTTGTTTGGGCAGCAGGCCAAGCAACAAGCTGAGTGTGGTGGTTTTGCCTGATCCGTTGGGGCCGAGGAAACCATAGATGCTTCCTTTGGGTATTTGCAGGTTGATGTCAAATAATGTCTGGACATTTTTGGCATAATGATAGGAGAGGCCTGTGGTTTTAATAATGTGTTGATCCATATCGAATTATTACGGGTGTTGATTTTTTCTAAAATTTCAGCAATTGATGACTGTAATCTTTGCGTTTCTTCTTTGCGCCCTTAGCGTCCTTCGCGGTTAATTTTTTATAGCCGGGAAGGCCAGCCTTCGCTGAAGCTTCGGCTGACGCAGCGGGAAGGAGACGGTAAGTAGTGGCTGATTTTGATAAAGTCATTTCATATTCTTAAAGTTCAAATCAATAAGTTTTGAATTTTGAATTTTGAATTTTGACTTTTGACTTTTGACTTCCGACTTTCAACTTCTCTATTGCCCAATTCTCCCTTGCTCTTCATCCGCGCTGCCGGCAGTTCTTTTCACCGGAGCGATCTTTTTACCCTTGCTGAAATTGTAGGTGAAACCTATAGTGAATACCTGCGTTTCGGCAACCTGGCTGATCTCAAAATCAACATTGCTGTACCTGCTGCTACCCTTCATCTTCTGGGTATGAAACATATCGCGGGCAGATAAGCGGATCGTACCCTTGTTTTGCAAAACCTTCTGGCTGATGCCTGCACCCATGATAAACATAGGCTGTACCCGCATCACACCTTCCAGTCTTCCGCTCCTGTAATTGGCATTCAGTTCTGCAGCAAAGGCTTTGGAAATTTTGAACTGGTGCGTGGTATTGATCACATAACCGGTTGCTTCCAGCTTTACATCATCGTTGTTGATGATCCCTTTGTATTTATCGTAAGAAAGATTCAGGTTGGTATTGCTCGTCCACCATTTGGTGATGGGCAGGTTGGCATTCACGGAAAGCCCTGTACTTTCCATTGAAGAAACGTTTTCCGGTGTATTGTATGCTTCGTTGCCTTTCTGCTGGATCACTTCCTGGATGATATCATTGGTAATGGTATAGTTCAGCGTGGTAGTAACCAGGTTTTTCCAGGAATGGGAAAGCTCGATATTATTACTCGTGGAAGGTTTCAGGTTTGGATTGCCCAAAGAATAGGTATACCTGTCAATAAACCTGATGAACGGGTTCAGGCTCTGGTAGCTCGGGCGCCTTACCCTTCTTCCGAAATTGACACCAATGATATTTTGATCATCAGCCTTGTACTGGAAAAAAGCGGTTGGAAACAACTGTGTATAATGCCTGTCAAAATTTTGGCCGGTAGACTTCTGTCTTCCTTTTGCATTGGTATTTTCCAGGCGAAGGCCCAGCTGCGCAGTGATCTTTTTAGATAAAGCTGTGCTCAGGTTTACATAAGCCGCATTGATATTTTCTTCATAAATAAAATGATTGCTGCGGTTGTAATCACGGATGATGTTTCCATCCTGGATACTGTCATAGCGGGCATTATTATCCGTATTTACCAGGCTGGATTTGAAACCTGCCTCAAACCTCATATCTTTTTTGATCGGGTGAAAATAATCTACCCGGGCACTGTACACATCGATCTGTTGGGGCAGGTCGCCCGTAAGACTGTCAGCCTTGCGGTAAGGATTACCATAAGCATCTGTATAGGAGTTCACCATGAAGAGGTCATTCTCTGAGCTATGCTTCACATAATCAAAATCGGATGTGATCTCCCTTCCTTTTTTATCCAGCACATTACGAAAGTTCAGGTTGGCACTAATGCTGCTGGCATCTGATCCGTTATCTACAAGGGCTTTTGTTATGCTTTGTAATTCCTTTGAAGCATTGGATATGTAAGTAATGCTTGGATTATTGGAATTGATGGATCTGGAATTAAGATTGACCACTGCACCCAGTGTGGTTTTGCTTGTAGCAAAAAAATCCATTCCCAGTTTTGCATTGTAGGCATGGCCTACACCGATCCGGGTAGCATCCTGGTTGAAAATATTTTCTACCGTATTGGTATTGCTGTTGAGGATATTCCTGTTCAGCAAAAGATCAAGGTAACGTTTCTGGTAGTTGTGACCCAGGCTGGTAAAGAAATTCAGCCTTCCCTGCCTGTAATTGAAATTGAATGCTTCATTGGTCTTTGGATATTTTCCCTGGCCATAGGAGATGGATGCTGATCCATTCATACCTGCAGTGATCATCTTTTTTGTTTTGATATTGATGATACCCGCAGTACCTGCTGCGTCATAACGTGCAGGCGGATTGGTCATGATCTCGATCTGGTCAAGCTGGCTGGAACTCATGCCGCGTAAAAGGTTGGTGAGATCAGGCCCGCTTAATTGTGTCGGACGTCCATCCACCATGATCATCACACCATCTTTTCCTTTCAGGCTGATATTGCCATCCCTGTCTACCAATACACCCGGTGATTTCTCCAGCACTTCAAGTGCGGAAGTACCGATGTTGGTAATGGAGGCATCCACGTTTACGATGGTCCTGTCTATCCTTTGTTCTACCAGGGGACGTTTTGCAGTTACCACTACACCGGTCAGGGAACTGGCGGTGGCATTCAATAGGATAGGAGAGACTTCAATATGAGCCTGTGCCTGGTTTAACTCAAAGGGATTAGAAAAAGTTTTTTGCTGTCCTGCTGCCGTAACAGCAACGAGGTAAGATCCTTCTGCAATTTGTTCAAATGCATAGTTACCTTCTTTGCCTGCCACGGAAAGTTTTACAGTTGATGAATCCTTTGCTTTCAACAAATGGATAGTGGCACCTGCGGCAGGTTTTTCATTTTGTAAAACGCTGCCGGTGATCCTGCCGGTATCCTGGGCAAAGGATGCTGATGCAAGCAGG
>CBDUBK010000264.1:0-4261 GCA_965365375.1 uncultured bacterium
CACAGCTTCTGCACCTGAATTAGTAAAGTACACGCTGTTTAAAGTGGAAGGAAGATTGTCAAGGAGCAATTGTGCATACTGAACCTGTGGCGCCTGGATGAATTCTCCATACACCATTACATGCAGGTAGGCATCCAGTTGTTTTTTGATAGCCTCTATAACGGAGGGATGCCTGTGACCAATATTAGCCACGCTGATGCCGCCGATGAGGTCAATATATTTTTTTCCGGATGCGTCTGTAAGGATGCAGCCTTCCGCTTTTACGATTTCAAGTGCAAGCGGTGCGGAAGAAGTTTGTGCTACATGTTGAAGAAATAACTGCCGCAGGTTCATCCTGCAAAGTAAAGTGGCAGCGATCAACTGTCCCAAAAGGCCTTAAAAACCTGATATTTGCCCTATGGCACTGATCCTCCCGGTTGAATCAAATTTTCCCAAATGGGGTGAAGCATGTTTTATAGCACCCAATGCCACCATCGTGGGTGATGTTGTGATGGGTAATGAATGTTCCATCTGGTTCAATACCGTTATACGCGGGGATGTGAACAGCATCCGCATCGGCAATAAAGTAAATATCCAGGACGGGGCGGTGATCCATTGTACGTTCAAAAAGACCAAAACCCTGATCGGGAACAATGTTTCTATTGGCCATAATGCCATCGTTCATGGCTGCCAGGTACATGATAATGTGCTGATCGGGATGGGTGCCATTGTGATGGATAACGCGGTAATCCACAGCAATACCATCATAGCCGCCGGGGCAGTGGTGCTTGAGGGTACCATTTGTGAAGGAAGTGCTATTTATGCCGGTGTGCCGGCTAAAAAAGTAAAGGAAATTTCTGCCGAAAAGGTTGAAGGTGAGATCAATAGGATTGCCAATAATTATGTAGGTTATTCCCGGTGGTTTGACGCGGTAAATAAAGCCGGCGAAGCATTTTGATCTTCAGCATTTCGTTTTATCTTTATACAAACCGTTTTCATGAAAACTGTACGTTACACCCTTTATCTCCTCAGTTTTTCATTGCTTGTTTCTTCATGCAGTTTGTTTCAGCCCAAATACGGGTGCGGAAACAATGGCCGCAATGTTGGCGCTGAAAAAGCCCTGGATATGTCTAAGAAAGAACAGCGCAAAGCCGGAAAGTTCAAGGCATAACAATTGCATAATGCAACAAAACGGTTCCTTTTGTTGTCTATTAGAAAAGTATTCATTCAAATAAAAACAGGTTTTTTATGAGCCTAACCCTACGAACAACTTTAGGTTGTACAGAAGCTGTCATTGATGATGACGGCGGATTAAAACGTTTCTACCAGATCGCTGATATCTTAAGCGATGAACTGAAACTTCAATTTACCAGCAAGGAAGATGATTTTGATGCCATCAGCTGGCAATTCGCGATCGGCCATCATGAACTGACCCTTCATTACAGCATCTACAATGGGATCTCTGTTTTCCCGACAAAGACCAAGGATGCCCGTAAAAAAGACAACAAGGCCGTTGTTGAACTGGCCAATGTTCTAGAAGGCAAACTGATGACGGTTGACATGCGCAAGCAGCAGATAGCTTAAGAAGTTTATAGACAATGGACGATAGTCCATGGAACGTTTCCTCTCCTACTCCTTTATCCTTTTATTTTCTGCCTAAAAAATTTCCTGAATTCTATTCGGGGTGAGAATGGTCTGTAAAGTCCATGGACGATAGACCATAGACCATCGACGAGTCACCAGAGAACAGTGTCATTGGCTATTGGCCAGGCCCTGGAATATTTTATTTTAATAAGAGTGATCAACTTCATTCTTTAAAACTTGTCCATGGACCATGGACCATGGTCTATCGTCTTCTCTCGATACTCTCCAGGATATTATAATAACTCACATACCTGTCCTCATGGATCTCTCCATTCACCACGGCATCCTTGATGGCACAACCAGGTTCGTTGATGTGCAGGCAATTATTGAACTGGCAGTCATTCAGCCGCTGGCGCATTTCCGGGAAATATCCAGAAAGTTCTTCTTTCTCGATTCCAACCAGGCCAAACTCTTTCATGCCCGGAGTATCAATGATACTTCCACCCCGCGGCAGATCATACATTTCTGCAAAGGTGGTGGTATGCTGACCTTTACCACTCCAGCCGCTTACATCTTTTGTTTTGATCTCCAGTTCCGGCACCATGGCATTGATAAATGAAGATTTGCCCACACCACTATGCCCGCTCACCAGCGTGATCTTGTTTTGCAGGATCTGCTCCACCCTGTCAACTTCCCTGTTTTCAATAAGACTCATGGCCAGCACCTGGTAGCCTATATTGGTATAAATGGCTTCCATGTATTCCAGCAACGCCAAATCTTTTTCACCGTACAGGTCAAGCTTATTGAAAAGGATCACAGCGGGAATATGGTACATTTCACTTACCACGAGGAATCGGTCAATGAAACCCTGCGAGGTCCTTGGTTCCTTAATGGTGGCCAGCAATAGAGACTGGTCAATATTGGCCGCGACAATATGCTGCTGGTATTTATGGCGGGGTGACTGGCGGTTGATATAATTTTTACGGTCATGGATGCCCGTTATCATCACTCCGCCTTCTGCCCCTTCAGATTCATAATCCACGATATCCCCTACTGCAACAGGATTGGTGGAGGTGATCCCTTCCATTTTGAAAATACCTTTCATGCGGGCATTCAGGAATTGTCCTTTTTCATTTTTTATGAAATACCAGCTTCCTGTTGACCTGTAAACGACTCCATGCATCAGGGAAATGTTCTTAAATAAGTATACCTCAAAATTATATCCAATGCCAGAAAGAAAAGCGCTGCCATAATGAAATAAAGGAACTGTTCCTGGTACCTTGTCCGGGTGATCACTTCTATTTCTGATTTTTCAAGCTGGTCAATCTGGTCATACACCTTTTCGAGACTTTCACTGTCTGTGGCCCGGAAGTATTCACCCCTCGTTTCATTGGCAATCCTTCTCAGCAGGGTTTCATCAAGAAAAGTGTTCTCACTTTGAATGGTGCCTTCTTCTTTAACTTCCGTTGCACCCGGTACACCCATACCAATAGTATATACTTTTACTTTCTTTGCTTTTGCGATTTCAAGAGCTGTATACGGATCTACCAGCCTTTGCGTGGAAGGCTGTTCGTTCCCATCAGTTAAGAGTATCACGACCTTGGACCTGGATGCACTGCTCATCAGCCTTTCCACGGAAGTTGCCAATCCTTCACCAATGGCAGTTCCATCAACCAGCATACCACTCCTGAGATTCATGATCTGTTCGAGAAGTCCGCCATGGTCAGTGGATAAAGGAAATTGTGTAAAGCTTTCTCCCTGGAAGATTACCAGTCCAATCTGGTCAATGGGGCGCTGGCGCACGAACTCCGCAGCCATTTGTTTGGCCACATCCAGCCTTGATGGCAAAAAATCTTTGGTGGTCATGCTGCCACTTACATCCATACACAATATGATATCGATCCCCTGCCCCCTGGTTCTTGACTGAACATCTTTTATTTGCGGCCTGGCCAGCGCCAGCAGTATGCAACCAATGGATAGAAGGCGCAACCAGAAAGGAAGGTGTATCAAAGTATTTTTAGCCGTCCGAACATGAAAAGCCTCAGCGCTTGTTACCATAAAAGATGACTTGCGCCAATTGCCGGTGCGGTAATAATAAAATGCAAGGACAGGAAGTACCAGCAGCAGCGGCAATACCCATTCGTATTTGAATTCGATATGTTGCAGCCAGTTATACAGCATGGTGGTTTTGCTCTATGTACATGATACTTTCTTTGATGGTGGTAAAGGCTTCTCTTTTTTCCTGCTCTATTGACTGGTACCTGGCAAATTTGACCATATCACTCAGTTGAAGAGAATTGATTAACTGATCATGCTGGGCAACGGGCAATTGCAGCGATTGAATCGGCAATACAAGATCTTCCGTTGTTTTGGAATGGGATTCAATGCCTTTTTTTCTTTGCAGGTATTCCCTGAAAATATGCACGAGTTCTGTATAAAAATATTTTTCGTCGTGGTTTGATCCGTCTTCCAATGCATGCAATTTTTTCATGGCAGCTTCATACGCTTTCTCAGGCGGGATTTCTTTTGGCACTTCCTGCTTCTTCATCTTTGGAAAGAATAATAGGAACAGCCCTGCTAGTACCATTCCGAAAATGAGGTACCAGTACCATTTTGAATCCTTAGGACGCTGCACCAGCAGGATATCCTTGATATCATTATAATCCCTGTTGGGATCAAGTTCCACATAGCCTACTTC
>CBDUBK010000265.1:0-4240 GCA_965365375.1 uncultured bacterium
AACTCTGCGTAATCTCCTTCTTCGCACACCGTAGCTTTAGCGAAGGTGGGTCTCCTTCTACGACATCCTTAGCTTTAGCGAAGGCCGTTTCTCTGCGGTAAAAAAATGATGACATTTTAAATCTTCCCCCGATGTACCAGTATCACTATTCAAACCATTCAAAATGAAATTCATTAAACTGGCTTTTCTTTCTATCGCACTTACCACCCTTACCACCTCCTGCCTGAAAAATATGGAAGAGGAAGCAGAAACCTGTGAAGATGCGAATACAACCAAAGTCACTTATACCAATACCGGCACTGTTCCCCTGAAAGTGGTAACCGCCTATTCTTTGAATTCACAGTACGAACCAGTGAATCCTATTCACAGTATTGAGTTGGCTCCCGGAGCATCAGTTGTAAAAGAATTTACCGCGGGTAAATTTTGGAATGTCTGGTATAAGAACTGCTCCACTACCTGTACAAGATCTATTTATAATACCAAAATGTATGATGCCTGCGGAGAGAATGAGGAAAAGCATGGATTGTAGAAAGCCATTGGCCAATGGCCATTGGCTAATAGCTCAATTCATCGCCGTCTTCCCCAGCCTGAAATGAATCGATTGACCGATCTTTTTCAATGCAATGGTCATCTGGTTTTCGATGGTCTTTACAGAAAGATTGAGCAGTTCCGCCACTTCGCGGTATTTCAAACCATCTTCTTTCACCAGTTTGAAAATAAGCTGGCACCGTGGCGGCAGCTGGCTGATGGCCTGCCTGATCTTTTTAAACATCTCAGCCGTCATCATCATTTGCTCCGGATCGAGGTAAATACTGCGGAATTCAACCACGGCATCATCAATCGAAAAGGTTTTTTCCTTTTTCTGCTTCAGCAAACGGTTGATGGAAAGATTTTTCGTGATGATATAAATGTATAAATGAAAATTTTCAATCCTGGTCAAGGCATTTCGGTTGCTCCAGATTTTCAGGAAAACATCAGAAACAACTTCTTCTGCAGACTCCCTGTTATGCGTAATACTTTGTGAAAAGGCAACCAGCCTGGAATGATAAAGCAAAAAGAGTTCCTTGTACGCCGGTGCATCGTCATACAGCGCTATGCGGTTGATCAGCTTATTGACAAGGGAGGAATGGATCATTTCAGCAATCGATAGTCAAATCTAAACGAAACTCTTGTCCCGGCAAAGGAATTTCACCGCCAAGAAAGAAGGACCAGCCTTCGCTAAAGCTACTGCTGGTGAAACGCCAAGAAAAGTTGAAGAAAATTGCATATGTCATAGTACCATAAGCAAATTACGACCTCAAATCTTTCTTCTGCCCCTTCTTTCTTGGCGGTAAAAACCCGAAGCCGCAGGCTTCCAGGAAAACTTGAAAAAATTTTAAATACCCTATTGCCATAAGAAAACTGCGACACTAAAATCTTTCTTCTGCCCCTTCTTTCTTGGCGTTAAAAACCCGAATCCGCACGCTTCAAGCCGGAGACTTCCACTGAATCTAAAAAAAACTTTCTCCCTTCTTAGGGGTACCCGCCCCCTTCCTTTGTCCTTTCCCCAACTGCTATGCTACAAAACCGCTTCTGGAACCTGCTTTCAAAGAAACTGGCCGGCGATGCCCTGCCCGAGGAACTTTCGGAACTGGAACAACTCCTGAAAGAAAATCCCGAGCTGGTCTACTCCGCTGAACAGATCGGTCATCTCTGGCAACAGCAACAACTCAGCACGCCTGAATACGATTCCGAGCTGGCATTTCAGCAACACCTCAACAGCCTCGGCAAACAGGGGATTTTCCTGCCGGAGCTGGAATCACCGCTCACCATGTACACCCTGCCCGCAGCGGCAAAACCAGGGGGCAAAAAAAAATGGCTACTGGCCATCTCCACCAGCTTATTACTCGTATCTGCTTTTTTCTTTTACAATTGGTTGAACACTGGGAAAACCCCGGCGCTTATCCAACAGAAAAAATTCAGCGGTGAGGTATCAACCCGCATGGGTGACAGGATACAAATGGTGCTGCCAGACAGCACCGTTGTATGGCTGAACGCCGGCAGCAGGCTCACGTACAATGAACAATTTGGTATCACTAACCGCAGCACTACCCTCAGCGGTGAAGCATACTTCGACGTAAAAAAAGGCAGTCTTCCTTTCCTGATCCAGGCAAATGGTGTGCAGGTAAAAGTGCTGGGAACGGCTTTCAACGTAAAATCCTATCCCAATGAAAAAACAACCGAGACCAGCCTGGTAAGAGGAGAAGTGGAAATAACCATGGACCGCAGGCCGGGAGAAAAATTTATTTTGAAACCTAACGAGAAACTGATCGTAGCCAACCAGGAGGAATCTCCTGTAAGCAGCGTTTCCAATAAAAAAACTCCCATAGTAGTGTTGAGCAGCCTCACACAACTCGAGGATAATACCATCATTGAAACTTCATGGGTGGAAAACAAGCTGGTGTTCCAGGATGATTCTTTTGAAGAGCTGGCTGTAAAAATGGAACGCTGGTATGGTGTGGAGATCAGTTTTGCCAGTGAAAAAATTTCAGGAGAAAGACTTAGCGGCACCTTTACCAGGGAAAGCATACAGGAAGCACTTGAGATCCTGCAGATGACTACCCGTTTTAATTTTACGAATAAATCAAATACCATTATTATAACTGAATAAAACCATGTGGATCTATGTTTAACAACACCTCGTAAAACAGGATTTGAAAATTGTAAAATCGTTTACCATTATTAACCTCATAACAAATAGTATGAAAAGAGAAAATGAAACTGCTGGTATCAAACAGCTCTTTTATTGGAAGGAGATCAGGATGATGAAGCTTACCTTCCTGTTCATCCTCCTTGCCTGCCTGCAGGTGGCGGCCCGGACCTATTCACAGGATAAGATCACGGTGAATATCCAGTCCACCGACCTCAAAAAAGCGCTGAACATTATTGAAAGGAAAACCAATTACCATTTCCTTTATAATGAATCTGTCATTGCCAACAAACCTAAAATTGACCTTAGTGTAAGGGATGCCGACATCACAACAGTGCTGGAAAAATTACTGGCCAGCAACGGCATCAGCTACAAAATTTTAAACAACAACCTCATTGTTCTGAAAGCAGCAGGAAGTTCTGTTGAAGCTTACCAGGACATCAGGGTTACCGGCCGCGTAACCGGACCAACCGGTGAACCATTGCCGGGTGTTTCCGTTTCTATCCGTGGTACCAATACCGGCACTACCACAGATGCCGATGGTAATTTCGCCATCACGGTTCCGGACGGCAATACCGTTCTCATATTTACATCCATTGGATTTGCCACACAGGAAATTACAGTAGGCAGCCAGACCGCTCTTACGATTACCCTGCAAAGTTCTGCTTCGCAGATGGACAATATCGTAGTAGTGGGTTATGGTACGCAACGTAAAGTGGATGTTACAGGTTCCATCGGCCAGATCAAGGGTGATGAGATCGCGAAACAATCATCCATCAACCCGATCAGTGCCCTCCAGGGAAAACTTGCCGGTGTACAGATCACCAACTCAGGTGCGCCGGGTGCTTCACCACAGATCCGTATCCGTGGTGTGGGTAGTGTTTATGGAAATCCCAACCCCCTTTATGTAGTGGATGGGGTTTGGTTTGATGACATCAGCTTCCTCAACCCTGCAGATATCGAAACCATCAGCGTATTGAAAGACGCTTCCAGTGAAGCGATCTATGGAGTACGCGCTGCCAATGGTGTGGTACTGATCACTACCAAAAAAGGAAAAGGAAAAACAACGGTGAACTACAGTGGTTATGTGGGTGTGCAGCGTGTGACCAACCAGGTAGAAATGGCTAATGCCACAGAATATGCAACCCTGATCAATGAAATGAACGTTGCCAATGGTAACTCCGCTCCTTTCAGCGATCCTGCATCTTTTGGCGAAGGCACCAACTGGTTTGATGTGATCCTGCGAAATGCAATGATCACCAACCATCATATATCTATTGGTGGTGGTTCCGACCGGTCCACTTTCAATTTTTCTTTAGGTTACCTGAAGCAGGAAGGTTTGGTGAAAGGACATGTTTATGACAGGATCACAGCCAGGCTGCAGAATGAATTCAGTGTTGCCAGGTTCCTGAAACTGGGTTATACAGCAGTGCTGGAAGGAAGTAAATCCAATGATATTCCAGGCGGACTGTTTTATAAAGCCTGGACAGCAGCTCCGGTTGTGCCTGTACGTTATGCCGATGGTACCTATGGAGACCCTGCGGATTACCC
>CBDUBK010000266.1:0-4239 GCA_965365375.1 uncultured bacterium
TATGGTGGCCACGCATCTGGTGAAACTTGGTTATTTAAAATCAATGACGGATACGGCAAGAGGCTGGGATCCTGTAGCACATAATTTCGCTGACTGGTCAGATGCGATCTATCTCGCTTATGTAAGACAGATTGGTGCAGGCGCGGTGGCGGCTGGCGGTTTTATTACCTTGCTGAAAACAATTCCTACTATCATTTCTTCCTTTAAAGGAAGTATTGGCTCTCTGAAAAAATCAGGTGTAGACGGTATAGATGAATCCGAGGTTCCAAGAACAGAAAGAGATCTTTCGATCAAGGTTGTAGGTATAGGAAGCCTGATCCTCATACTTTGTGTTGCATTCATGCCTTCGTCTTTGATACCCGGGCAGTCAATCGGCAGTAAATTATTACTCGGTGTGCTTGTGATCATTTTCGGAGCTTTCTTCGTCACGGTATCTTCACGTATCGTGGGCCTGATCGGTTCTTCGAATAACCCTATCAGCGGTATGACCATCGCCACTCTCATGGGTACCTGCCTGATATTTATCGCGGTAAAATGGACGGGACATTTTTATGAACCCATGGCACTGGTTGTTGGTGGTATGATATGTATCGCAGCAGCCAATGCAGGCGCTACTTCGCAGGATTTGAAAACCGGTTATATTGTCGGGGCCACACCCAAATACCAGCAGCTGGCTTTATTTGTCGGTGCAATTGTTTCCTCTCTTGCCATTGGTGCTACCATCAAAATTCTTGATACCCCCACAGCTGAAATGGCTAAACAGGGTATTGAACATGCGATTGGTACTGCAACTTATCCTGCGCCGCAGGGAACATTGATGGCAACACTGATCAAAGGAATTTTATCATTCAACCTCGACTGGCAGTTCGTGCTTGTAGGAGTATTTATAGCCATCACCCTCGAATTATGCGGGATCAAATCTCTTTCTTTCGCGGTGGGTGTATCCCTGCCTCTGTCTACAACCCTTCCTATTTTTATTGGTGGTGCGATCCGCGGACTGGTGGAATGGCGCCAGAAAAGTAGAGGCGATAATCTTACTGCTGAAGAAGAGGAATTAGGAAAAGGAAATTTATTTGCCACAGGACTTGTTGCCGGCGGTGCGCTCATGGGTGTGATCGTGGCATTTATCACTGCCTCTGATATTGGAATAGAAAGAGCATCTGTGGAGCATGCGATACAAAATACCCTGGGTGTGAATGGATATTATTTCCTTGGGGTGATCTTCTTTGCGTTGATGGCTTATACACTTTACAGGTTAGGTGTGAAAAGGGGTCCTAAGGAATTCAAAGAATAATTTTTTTACCGCCAAGAAAGAAGGGGCAAAAGGGCGCCAGGGATATTCCCTTGGCGCCCTTTTTTCTTGGCGGTAAAAAACTCACACAAAACTCATAAAATCATATTTCGCTCCAAGTATCGCCTTGTCATCGGCACCCAGCCATTTGTTCAGAATAGTCGCATATACATTTTTGAAATCAACCTTGAATTTCAGGTCACCTTCATCAAGGTCTGATAAGTCTGGCAGGGCATTGAGAATACCTTTTTCTTTTAATCCACCACCCAGCAGGAACATATTGTTGGCCGTCCCGTGATCAGTGCCTGCGCTGGCATTTTGCGCTACCCTGCGACCGAATTCAGAAAAGGTGAAAAACAACACGTCATCAAAACGGTTGTTTGCTTTCAGGTCTTTTGTAAAAGCACCCACTGCCTCATTCATTTCCCGGAACAATCTTGCCTGCTGTGCTTCCTGGTTGATATGTGTATCAAAACTTCCTAAAGAAACGTAGTAGACCTTGGTATTAATTTCGGAATAGATCAGAGAGGCAATTGTTTTTAAATCCCTGCCAAGTGCTGAATTGGGATAGTCTGCCTTCGATGGATTTGCTTTTGATTGTTTGAAAATATAATCTGCAGAAGAAAGGGTTTCCGCCATGGTCTTATAGAGGTATTCTACGGGTTTTTCATCATGGTGGTCACCATGATTTTTCGAGATATCCTTGAAAAATTTTTCATTACTGGTACCAAACAACCTTCTCGGGTCTTTAAATGCCAGGCCGTTCGTATTCTCTCCTTTCAAAGCAAGGCTCAGTACATCATCAATCTCGAGTGCCTGGGTAGGTTTGCCGCAACCATTACACTGCGCATCGAGGTAACGTCCGATCCAGCCTGTGTTGATGTATTCATTGCTTTTGCTGGCAGTATGCCAGATATCCATGCTCCGGAAATGGGAGCGGTCGGGGTTGGGATAACCTACATTGTTCAATATGCCCAGCGATCCATCATGATAAGCATCCGCGAAGGCTTTGAGTTCGGGGTGTAAGCCAACTTCATCGGTAAGTGAGAGCGCTTTTGTTTTTTCGATACCCAGTTTGGGTCTTGATTTATAATAAATATCATTGCGGACAGGTATCACGGTATTCAGTCCGTCGTTGCCACCGCTCAATTGCAGGATCACCACCACCTTATTGCCGGGAGGTACGGCCTGTCCGCTTTCCAGCGCCTTAAGAAATTTCGGCATAAACAGCGAAGCTGTTGCCAATGAACCCAGTTGTAAAAACTCTCTTCTTTTGAAATACATAAAATATTTTTTCAGTAAGGCAATTCAATTCAGCACATCTGGTATTCGGGTGTGCTCATCATTGGTATAGTTGCCGATTTGACAAACAGCTCACTGCCACGGCTATCCGAATATTGTCTGATCAGTACAGGACTATAGGATGGTTTCAACTGCAATAGCCCGCTGCTGATGGCATCATATAATTTTTCTCTTGGGATACTTTCAAAATGTTTGAGGTAGATCTCCCAGGCTATGTCTGCCTTTATGGCCTGGCCTGAACGCCCCATATTTGGACGGCCTTCATTCGCGATCTCCTTTTCAGAACGTCCCATCATCTGGTCATCATCTGATTTGGGAGTGATGTTGAATTCGTCATTATCAGTAAACAACTGCGGAAGCCTCATACGCATCATGAGCGTGGAACTGTCAATCCAGGCTTTGCCACCCGGCCAGCCTGATACATTGGGGGGATAGAACAGGGTTTGGCCCAGTACACGCTGCAGCAGGAGCTGTGATTCTTCGTTTTCAAGTTCCATGGGCAACATCCGCCTGATGCCTGACAGCAATTCTATCGGTGATTTTATTTTGGTTCCGATATTTTTCTCATCATAGAACCAGTCTGAAGTAAAAATATCATCCATCAGGGAACCGATGTTATAACCTGACTTATAAAAACGTTCCGCAAGCCAGGTAGTTTTTTCTTTATCAATGTTTTCATTTACAAAAAAGCGGTAGATCTTATCTGTGATGAACTGAGCTGTCTGTTTTTGCTGGAGTAAAATTTCCAAAACTTCTTCCCCATCAAAATTTCCGGTCCGGCCTAGTATGGTCTTGCTTCCCGTATCGTGCTGGAATCTCCTGAAAATAAATTCGCCTTTCACATTAGCGCCCCAGCCGGTAAATGCCCTAGCTGCTTCCTTGATATCCTGTTCGGTATAATGACCCCGTCCCATGGTGAAGAGTTCCATTACTTCCCGGGCAAAATTTTCATTGGGTTTGTCCTTCCTGTTCTGGTTGGCATTCAGGAAATTCAGCATAGCTGCTGATTTGGAAACACCCGCAAGCAGGTCACCGAAATTACCAAGTGCGTTTTCGCGGATCACCTGGAGCAGTTCCTGCTGAAAAAAAACATTCAGGTTGCGGGCTGCGAAATGTCCATGCCAGAAGAAAGCCATTTTTTCCCTCAGCTGCGCTTCACTGTCAACCATCTGGTCCATCCATAATAAATTGAGGTTCCGGATGGATTGCCGGTTTTTCTGCTGGTAAAGGCGGCGGTCATCTTTTTCCATTTGCTGGCGGCGCCCTTCCTCTTCTATACCTTTCCATAAACCCTTGAGATAGTCATCAGCGGCATCAAGTGGTACCGGCTTTTTTTCAGATGCTTTCCTTAGGGCCTTATATAGTTGTTTGGGAGATATAGAATTCAACTGGCTTAACTGGTCGCTGGCGGGACCAAAACCGGCCCTCCACATCAGGTGCTGGTTCCTGAGTTGGCTTGTGCTCATTAAAAATATTTGGGTTTGGACTGATAATGTTAAGAAACGTTTAATGGGTGGGAATATTGGGCTGTTAGCTGTTGGCCATTGGCGGGCTTACTACGGTACAGGTAGATTTTTTACCGCAGAGAAAGAAGAAAGGGAGATGGCGCAGAGGGAGAGGCATTTCGCTTTTGGCCGTTGGCGGGT
>CBDUBK010000267.1:0-4238 GCA_965365375.1 uncultured bacterium
GCACAAAATGAATGGAAGGAACGGTGCCGCCAGCTTGTTCCAACGACTGGCCGATCTCGCGAAGGTGCTGATGGTTGAGTGTTTTATAAGCCTGGATATTATTGGCCCTCCAGCTGAAATGGGAAGTGGCAGATAATCCCTGGCCGGCGCCTGTAGAACCTGTGATACCGGTTGTATACACTTCCTGGTCAAGTAATTTTTCTTTTGCCAATGGAAGTAAACCTAATTGGATGGCCGTTGCAAAACATCCGGGGTTGGCCACATTCTTTGCATTTCGGATCAACTCCCTGTTCAGTTCAGGAAGACCGTATACAAACTCCCGGCCGTCAATGGAAGCATCCGGTTGCAACCTGAAATCCTGTGAAAGATCAATGATGCGGATCTCTTTTGCCAGGGGATTTTCCTTCAAAAATTTCCTTGCTTCACCATGTCCCACGCAAAGAAAGAGCACATCAATGTCCTGCGGAAGTTCACCTGTAAATGCCAGGGTGGTTTCACCGATCAGGTCCTGGTGTACAGAAGAGACAGGCTTCCCTGCCTGGCTCCTGCTATGAATAAAGGAAACAGCTACATCCGGATGGTGAATGAGTAAACGGATCAGTTCACCACCCGTATAACCTGCGCCTCCTATAATACCTGCTTTGATCATTATTTTTATTTTGAGATGCTAGCTTCTAGTTAAGGCCCTGCGGCAAAAAAGCCAAAGGCCAATAGCCAATAGCCAATGGCTTACTCTTCTCCATCCTCCTTCACCGCATTCCAAATAGCCGTCTGGTTACCAAAGATCTTACTGAACCCACGCACATCATCACCCGTAAATCCGGTATTCATCTCACCATATTTCCCGAATCTGCTGCTCATCAGGTCATATTTGGATTCAATGCCTGTCACCTGGAAACGGTAAGGCATAACCGTAATATAAACATCACCGCTCACATGCTGTTGCGTGCTTTCAAAAAATGCTTCCATGTCGCGCATTACAGGATCAAGTATCTGTCCTTCGTGCAGCCAGTTGCCGTAAAAAAGCGCAAGCTGGTCTTTCCAGTTCAGCTGCCATTTGGTAAGTACGTGTTTCTCCAGGGCATGATGCGCCTTGATGATAAGCATGGGTGCGGCAGCTTCAAATCCAACACGACCCTTGATGCCGATAATGGTATCGCCTACATGCACATCCCTTCCAATACCATAAGGAGCTACCATTTCATGAAGTTTTCTGATAGCTTCTGCCGGGTGCGCAAATGATTGCCCGTTCACAGCAGTAAGCTCTCCTTTTTCAAAATGAAGTTTAATTTCTTCCTCACCTGATTTGCTGACCTGTGTTGGCCATGCCGATTCAGGCAGCATGCCTTTTGAGTTAAGGGTTTCCTTTCCACCCACACTGGTACCCCATAAACCTTTGTTGATGGAATACATGGCTTTTTCCGCGTTCATTTCAACACCCTTGTTTTTCAGGTATTCGATCTCCTGTTCGCGGCTCAGTTTGAGGTCACGGATGGGAGTAATGATCTCAACACCCGGGATCATGATATGAAAGATCATGTCAAAGCGAACCTGGTCGTTCCCGGCACCGGTACTGCCATGCGCCACGGCATCAGCTTCCAGTTTTTGCGCATGTTCTGCTATATGAAGTGCCTGGCTGAGCCTTTCAGCACTCACACTGAGGGGATAAGTATTATTCTTCAGCACATTGCCATATACCAGGTATTTGATGATCCTGTCATAATAGGTTTTTACAGCATCCACCGTGGTATGGCTTGCTACACCCAGGTTGTAGGCATGGGCCTCGATCTTTTTGAGTTCTTCATCAGTGAAGCCTCCGGTATTTACAATGATGCTATGCACCTCGTAGCCTTTTTCTTCACTTAAATATTTAACGCAGTAGGTGGTATCCAAACCACCACTGAATCCCAGTACAACTTTCTTCATGTATCGTAATTAATGGAACAGGTTTATAAAAAGCATTTTCAACTTGCGGTTCGGGCTGCGTTCACCTCTCCTGAATCTCTGGAGAAACCTGCTCTGCTTGAGTTTAAGCAGCCGCTCGTAAACCTTGCTCTTTTTTTCGAAATGTTCTTTGGTCTCAGATGGCTCGTAATGATCCTTCGGATCATAAAGCATGGCAGTGCAAAGGCAGTTCTTCCGCTCCTTGCTCATCAGGATCTCGTAGTTGACACAACTTTTGCATCCTGCCCAGAATTTTTCATCCTGGGTGAGTTCAGAATAGGTTACCGGTTCATATCCCAGGTCGCTGTTGATCTTCATCACGGCAAGTCCGGTAGTGAGACCGAAGATCTTGGCATCTGGATATTTTTCACGGCTCAGCTGGAAGATCTTTTGTTTGATGGATTTGGCTACTCCACTCTTCCTGAATTCAGGTGCCACAATGAGTCCTGAATTAGCTACATATTCCCCTTCCCAGGTTTCGATATAGCAGAAGCCCACCCATGTGCCATCAGGTGTAAGAGCGATCACAGCCTTCCCTTCATTGATCTTCTGGATGATATATTCAGGGGATCTTTTGGCGATGCCAGTGCCACGGGCCATTGCAGACGATTCCATTTCATCGGTTATGGTTTTCGCATACATTTCATCGCCCGGGGTTGCTACCCTGATGATAATATTCTGATTGTCCACTATTGTAAAAGAGTTGATATGATTTATGGATCACCAATCCTGTACCAATAATAAGCGGGGAGTAATTCACTGACAGGGGCCCTGGTGAGTGGCTCGTCCTATCAGCAACCACGTCGTCTTGAGAGGTAGCGGAACAGGTCAAAGCACACATCGTACATGCGGGTGCATGCCAGCTCATGGAAAACGAAATGTTTGTTATGTGTGCTTTTGTTCATCACTTGTGGGATGCAAATTTATGAGGAATTGGATTCAAAAAGAATCATCTCTCAAAATCGCCCTATAAAATTATTTATTCCTGCTGATATGCTTCGTTAAAATTCCATGATCATCATTGGTTTATTTCATGGATTGATTTCCGGTTTAAGTACAGATTGTTGAAGAGTGTCATATCTATACAGGTGGGCGAAACCGTTAGAAAGAAAGATCTTTTTTGGAGGATCAGGTATAACTCTTGGCTTTGACCTGGTTTGAATAAATGTTTTTTTTAGTGATGAACCAGGGACATAAAAAAAGCGAAGCATTTGCTTCGCTTTGTTGAGCTACAAGGATTCGAACCTTGACAGACAGAACCAAAATCTGTAGTGCTACCGTTACACCATAGCTCAATCCGTATTCCAGCTCCTGCCAGGGGCAGGGATCGCTGAAAGGAGTGCAAAAATAAAGGGCAGGAAAAGATGTACCAAAACTTTTTCAGTCAAAAGAAGGATTTACGGTTCTTTTAGCCTTTGATCTTCAACCAGCTGAATCAAAATCTTCCCGGTCCGCCTGTCAATTACCGGGAGGAATATGCTTTTCTCTTGATACATTTATAAAAACGACTGCATGGGTACCAACAGACGCTCTTTCCTGCAGAAAGCCGGTATTTTTTCTGCTTCAGCACTTCTTACCTCTCTTTCTATTCCTTCCTGGAGCCGCAACCTGGAAACGGCAATCCGGAAAGCAACAGACATACCACCCGGCGAACTCGCGACTGATGAAGAATTCTGGTATTATATCCAGCAGTCTTTTACCGTTTCCCCTGGCATTATCAACCTCAATAATGGCGGTGTTTCTCCTGCACCAAAGTCTGTGCAGGATGCCATGAAAAGATATTATGACCTGTCCAATGAAGCACCCAGTTATTATATGTGGCGGGTGATTGACCAGGGCCGCGAACCACTTCGCGCCAATCTTGCGAAACTCGGTGGGGCCAGCAAGGAGGAAATTGCCATCAACCGTAATTCTTCGGAAGGACTTGAGACCGTGATCTTCGGATTGCGGTTAAAAGCAGGAGATGAAGTGGCGGTGGCAAAACAGGATTATCCCAATGTGATCAATGCCTGGAAGCAAAGAGAGATCCGGGATGGCATCAGGATCAACTGGATCAACCTCGAACTTCCTTCAGAAAATGAAGGCTACCTCGTAAACGAATTTACAAAGGCATTTTCACCCCATACGAAGGCGGTGAACATTACCCAGGTGATCAATTGGAACGGCCAGATCCTGCCTGTCAGGAAAATTGCAGATGAAGCAAGGAAAAGAAACATTGAAGTACTGGTGGATGGGGCTCACAGTTTTGCGCATTTTGACTTTTCTATTCCTGATCTTAATTGTGATTATTTTGC
>CBDUBK010000268.1:0-4219 GCA_965365375.1 uncultured bacterium
TGAAAAAACTGGAAGCACTGGAAAATTGAATGGATCGAAAACCTATCGATCCCCAAAACCTCTTACCTATGAAAAGCCTGCCCGGGACGCCGGGCTTTTTTTATCAGGATAATGATTGCGAGTAATAATATTGTTCCAGCTGCCAGCCAAACCCAGACAGGAGTTTGTTTTTTTACAACCGTGTGATTACCTATAAATACAAGGTGTGACCAATAATGCGGGTGTTTCATTCTTGGGTTAATGGAAGGATCAGCCAGGTAGTCTTTTTTCGCTTTTTGCAAAGCGATATCAATTGTATTGGACTCATCAAGGTAATGATGAAAACGTGCTGTAATGTAAGCTGTAGAAAAATCGTTGGCCTTCCAGAATGTTGTCACGATATTTTCACAACCCGCATAATAAAAAGCCCTGCTCAGGCTCATAATTCCTTCTCCTTTTACAAGCGTACCCAAACCAGTTTCACAGGCACTTAAAATCACCATCCTCGTGTTACGTAATGGCAGGTGCTGTATTTCTTTCGCGAATAATAAAAAATCTTTTTGATCTGCAGGCGAAAAAGCAATGAAGGAAAGATCATCATTGTAAGGGTCAACTGCTGCATGTGTTGCAAGATGTATCACGGGATAATCTTCCAGTACCTCGTAAAATTTTCTTTTTGTTGCCTGGTTCCCTATATATTGTTTGCCCCTGGTCTCTTTCACTTCAGCCTGTGAAAGAGGCAGTTTCTCAAAATAATAGTTACTGTCTCGGTAATCATTTTCTGAAAAAGGTGACATGGCAAGGGTACGGTAATTTGCCAGTTCCAGTTCTTCTTTATTGAGAAGCGTTGTTGCATACTGGTATTGAATGGCAGACTGCTGCACCAGGTATTCATTCCCTTCATTTACCAGGCTTTCAAATGATAGAAAAAGCAGGTCGTCATCAGGAATGATTATAAATCTTTCAAATTTTCCGGGATCAGTATGGCGGAACAATAATTTATACAGCGCTTTAGCCTGCTCACTGATTTGGGGAGCAAAGGACCTTGTATCATGAATATAATGGTCGAGTGATTCATGAAATTCCTCCTGCAGCGAATCCTGGAATACTTCAAAGCGATCCCGGGAAATGAGTATAGTAGTGAGATGGGTATAGGATAGATGATAGGATATGAGCTGGGTATTTTTTTCCAGCAAATCTCGTACTGCCATGCTCGGAGGTATGTAAGTTGTATCCGGAAGATGCAGGTCATCTCGTATAGATCCAAGTTCGATCTCAAGGTCCCGTATCTGCAATTGATATTTCGCCAGTTCAATGCTGTCATTCAGTTGTGCGGCCTTCAGCGCCAGCCTGCTGATCTCGGACCTGGTTTGTTTTTCTTTCAATATCAAACTGCTGTCTCCCGGCACCAGCTTTTTTCCACTAAGCTGCTGCATTGCCAGGACAGTAGCCTTGTTCTGCTGGTCAAAAACATAAAGCGCTTCCAGGTATTTGGCATCATTGGTCTTCCTGTATAATTCATAGGCAATGTCTATGGGTTTTGCATGAACCTCGTACTTGGCCTGGTCAATAAACAGTCTGGATTCATCGCTGTTGTAAGTGCGTTGAACATAATCCATCAGTTTGAAAGCTGACTGGTAAGTGGAAAGTTCCTGTTGTGCCCAGCTGATGTTATTTTCCTTTTCGTATAAAACATGAAACGCCCCGGCTTTGGCGATGAGGGTATTGAAAAGATTGATATAGGAGAACAATCCGGAATACTTTGCAGGATTTGAGGTATGTGAGGCATCTGTGAATGCAGGGAAAAAACTCCGGATGGCAAGCTGGTAATGTTCAAGCGCCAGCAAAGGAGATTTTGTTGCCAACTCAAGATCACCAAGATGTTTATTGGTCTGACCATACGCCACCGGATCAGAATTAACACCCAGTTGCCTGTGATAAATCAGGGCACTGTCAAAATATTTCCTCGCGGTTTCGTACTCCTCCAGCAGCAGATAAGCCTGCCCCTTGCTATTGGCTAACCTGATCTTTTTATTCCCGCTATACCTGGCCTTTTCAAAATATTCCAATGCCTTGCGCGGTGCTCCCAGCCTGAGATGAATGGAACCAATGCTGTGATAAATCTCATTGAGTAATCCTGCATTCGAGGGATGTTGCAATAAGTGCTGGTAAATTTTATTGGCCTGGTCGTACTCTTCCAGTTTCATATGGATCTGTCCCAGGTTGATCTGGTAATTGATCGAAAGACCGTTGAAATAGGGGTGTTCCGGTGAAAGTACTTCAAGTGCTTTTTCAAAATAATTTCCCGCCTGCCGGTAATCTCCTTTCTCATACAATAATACTCCCAGCATATTGTACAGTCTTTCATTTTCTTCCAGGCTGTAATCATATCCTGCCTGTACTATTTCCGCTTTCTGGAAATAATGCGCGGCAGTATCATACCTGTTCTGGTTGTAATAAATGATACCGGCATAGAGATAAGGCTTGAACAGTAGGGAATCAGGAAGGCTTGTTTTCTTATGAATGGAAATGGAATGGTTGTAGGCAAGCAGCGCTTCATTGTACGATTCAAAAAAATGTTCCAGCTCACCGGTCCTGAATCTTGTAAAAAAAAGCAATGAATCAAATGAAGGCCTGGCCCTTTCCAGCCGTTTGCCTAAACTTTTAAAACCATCAAGTGCCAGCTGGTTGAAACGGTTCTCTTTCTCTTCGTTATAATCGCTGGCGGTACCGGCAGCAGTTGCTTTATTGTACCACTGTTCGGCAGCCTGGTATTGCTCCAGCAATAACTGGTGGTTGATTGCCCGGTCCTGGGAAAGGGAAAAAAACAGGCAGCAGCACAGGACAAATGCAAGCAGGATCCTGGCGCTTTTTCTGGTCACATTAAAAAATTAATTACCTACAATGATTACGCAGGGGGGACGTGGTTTGAACGCGGAAGGGCCTCCCATCATTTTATTCATCTGCAGCATACCGGGTGCCACGGTAGGATTGGTACCCAGCAGCATATCCTCATGTGCACTCACAATATCCTTGATCTCCTGGGCAATATCACCCATGTTATTATAATAATAGAGCAATACCCTGATCTCGTTCTCTGCCATCTGGCTTGCATCATCCAGGCGGTATTCGATCTTGATCTCTTTCCAGGGATCGGCAGGGTCCAGACCATTGGCGAATCCATTGCGCCAGGTCTGTTTCAGGTTGATCTGTCCATTTACCGGGTTAATGGCCACCCGGTTATCGTCAACGGTAAATTGTCCTGGAGGAAGAAGCCTGGAATGATGCGCATTGTACAGAGGGTAGGCAATGGAATCATTTACACCCAGCCTGTAATATTTATCAAAATAATTCACACCTGAAACTACAATGAAGGTTGAATCTGTAATCCCTGAAGGAGAGGTATAGGTGACCCGGTACCTCATCCCGCTTTCACTTTTGCCTTCGCCAATCCGGATCCTTCCTGTTGATTCATCCATATCCAGGCCTTCAGGGAAAGAAGTATACACACCGGTACCGGTGCGCGGACTGATGTAATAATCATCATTCTTCAGGTAAAAAATGGAATCACCATAACCAGGTTCCCCTTCTGTATTGGAAGGTGTGGATGGTTTTTTACACGCATTAATTCCCACTAAGAGCAGGGATATAGCTATTAAACCAAAGACTGGCAACTTCATGAAAATGGTGTTTGGCCAAAAATAAAGGATTGTGTTTTTCCTGCCAATGACGAGCTAAAGATTAGAGGTGATTTAAAGCAAGTTTGTGATTTTGATTCATGGTTACTGGCCTTGAAAAAGGGGAGGTATGTATTTCATCGCATTTCATCTGGAGCCAATAGCCAATGGCTAACGGCCAACAGCCTTCATGTGTTTAAAACTCCCTCCTTAACTTGCCGGTTCAAATTTCGTCCATGATCACGATTGGATTAATCAAAGAAGGGAAGATTCCATCAGACAACCGTGTCGCGCTCACTCCATCGCAGTGCCGCTGGCTGCAGGGCCAGTATGAAGGCATCAGTTTCATGGTGCAGCATTCTCCTGACCGCTGTTTTACGGATGAGGAATATGCAAGGGCAGGGATCACACTGGCAGATTCTCTGGAAACCTGTGATATCCTGCTGGGTATTAAAGAAGTTCCCTATGAACAGCTCATTCCAGGGAAGACCTACCTGTTTTTTTCACATACCAGGAAAAAGCAGCCCTACAACCAGCAGCTCATGCGTACCATCATAGAAAAA
>CBDUBK010000269.1:0-4217 GCA_965365375.1 uncultured bacterium
ATCACCTATTTTTGCCCCTCAATTGAAAATTATGTCGAAAGGTCCGGTATCGAATTTCATAGAGCACCATTACCGTCATTTCAATGCAGCCGCACTGGTTGATGCGGCAAAGGGATATGAGCAGCATCTGGCCGAAGGAGGAAAGATGATGGTAACCCTTGCCGGTGCCATGAGCACAGCAGAGCTGGGAGTTTCACTGGCCGAAATGATCCGGCAGAATAAAGTGCAGATCATTTCATGCACCGGCGCCAACCTCGAGGAAGATATCATGAACCTCGTTGCACACAATCATTATGAAAGAATTCCCAACTGGCGCGATTTGACGCCGGAAATGGAGTGGAGCCTCCTGGAAAGAGGCCTGAACCGGGTGACCGATACCTGTATCCCTGAAGAAGAAGCTTTCCGGAGGATCCAGAAACATATTCACAAGATCTGGAACGATGCGAATGCTAAAGGCGAACGATATTTTCCGCATGAGTTTATGTATAAACTTTTGCTTAGCGAAGTAATGAAGGCCGATTACCAGATTGATCCAAAAAATAGCTGGATGATTGCCGCTGCTGAAAAAAATTTACCAATCGTTGTGGGCGGATGGGAAGACAGTACCATGGGAAACATCTTTGCTTCGTATGTATACAAGGAAGAAATAAATGCATGCACCATGAAAAGCGGAATTGAATACATGGTATGGTTGGCAAACTATTATAAAGACCATAGCGCCGGTAAGGGGATAGGTTTTTTTCAAATTGGAGGAGGCATAGCCGGCGATTTCCCTATTTGCGTTGTCCCAATGATGTACCAGGATCTTGAAATGCATGAAATTCCATTCTGGAGTTATTTCTGCCAGATCTCTGATTCAACAACGTCCTATGGTTCTTATTCAGGCGCGCATCCCAATGAAAAGATCACCTGGGGTAAACTTGATATCAATACACCAAAATATATTATTGAAAGTGATGCCACCATCGTGGCACCCCTCGTTTTTGCCTATATACTTGGCTGGTAAAATCACATTACAAAAAAACTCAAAGGTCCATACGGACCTTTTTTTATTTCCTGCCATTAATATTAGATAGAAGTTAGTTGGTCCCTTGCAGCTTCCGCTTTTCTTGCTGCACTAAAACCACTCACAACAAAATATACCATGATGGCTTTTAGCAGGAAACCATTGGAAAGGCTTGATGCTCCATATGAAAAAAAGGAAAGGGCGTGTATGGCGATAAATAATACGGCAGCAAGTATCATGGCAATCAGGGGGCGGGTTTTGGCGAGAAAACCAAGGCCTGCGTACAGGAGCGGTATGATCATCACTAATACCAGGTTGGTTGAATTGAGCACGTTGGCTTTTGATAATGCCAAAAGATCGATTACCAGGAAAATGCCCCCTATATACCAGATCGATTTTTTGGTCTTGGTGCTGTAAAATGTCCAGTTCTCTAAAATTGTTTTCTTTTCCTTCTCAGTATCCAGCAACACCTCCACATTTTTCCCACCTGGCGTATCCATATAAAAATTTCCAGAAAGATAATAGTAAAGTAGCTGTGCGGTTTTGTTTTTTCATGCCTGTCAGTTTAGAGTATATAGTTCAAAGTCGAATATCCTTTGCAATAGCCAGTAGAAAATATCACTCTATGCTAAAAGAAAAATCCCGCCTCCAGAAGGAAAGCGGGATAGATTACACACACTAAAACGAAATTTTTAAGACTTACGGATTTTTTTGTAAGTGCTCCAGTCAGAACCTGAGGAGGACTTCATTACCATTTTGGTGTCTGCATTTTCCAGGGTAATATAGTAGGCAGTACCTTCTTCGTTGGCCACTTCAAAAAGTTCGCTGATCCAGTACTGGTCGTAATTATTTTTCAGGCTGGCCTGGAGCGTGATTGGCAGGTTCAGGGAGCTGATGTTCCTGGTAAGAGCGATCATGCTGCCTTCTGCATTATAATAGGCAGAAACATACTGGCCGTTCATTGAAAAATCAGCTTTGAAGAAGTTGTCACCGGCAGTCCAGTTTACTTCAGTTGCGGTTTTAAAAGCATTTTTGAAGGATTGAAGCGCAGCGGGAGTTACCACTACATCGTCTTTGGCGAAAGAGCTGAAACTGATCAGGCTCAAAGCAAGAGTTAAGGTTAATACTAAACGTTTCATAACAATTTTGGTTTATAATTTTTTATTTATTGTTGTTTCTATCAGTGTGACGTAACAAAAGTAGAAATGGTTACACCCTGGTTCAAATGAATTGTGACGATTGGGTGACACTGTTAAACACCTTAACATAGGTTGGAGAAATGTTAACGCGGACGAACTGTAGTTTTGCAGGGATGAATTTTCTCGCCCACGCTTACCTTTCCTTTAATCACCCCCAGATCCTTGTTGGTAATATGATCTCTGATTTCGTAAAAGGCAAGAGCCGATTAGGGCTGAGCGGTAATATCAACCAGGGAATTACACTGCACCGCGAGATTGATGCTTTTACAGACGATCATCCTTCCACCAAAAGAGCCAAGGAAATCTTCAGGCCCCACTACCGGCTGTACAGCGGCCCCTTTGTTGATATTATATATGATTATTACCTCGCAAACGACAGCAGGTATTTTTCAGATGCCTCGCTGGCCAGCTTCGCTCAGAACACTTATAAAGAACTGGAGGCGCATACTGCCTGGCTCCCTCCAAATTTTCTCCATGCCTTTACTTATATGAAAATGCATGACTGGCTTTATCATTACAGGTTCAGGGAGGGAATCAGAAACAGCCTGAAGGGACTTGCACGAAGGGCCAGCTTTATATCGGAGGGAGATACCGCCTACCAGCTGTTCCTGGACCATCATGATGCCATCAAAACTTCATTTGATACTTTCTTCCCGGATGTTAAACAATTTGCAAAACAAAGGTTTACGGAACTTGTTTTATAGCTGCTGGCGTTTGCATTGATGGCAGGTTTCTATTTTTGTAACCTAATATGATGATTATGAAAAGGCTGACCCTATCTCTCGCTTCTTTACTGATGGTAATTTTTACGATGGCACAAACCAGTTCTTCACTGGTTAATTCAAATAATCCCAAATTACCTGCCCTCGACCAGTCGCCGATGGATATGGCCTACTTTCCTGCTGATTACCCGATCCTGAAGACCCAGAATAAGGTTTCCACACCTCCTGTAGCCCGCATCATTTATGGAAGGCCCCAGAAAAATGACCGTGAAGTATTCGGAGAACTGGTTGCGTATGATAAAGTGTGGAGGCTGGGTGCGAACGAGGCTACTGAAATTGAATTTTTCAAGGATGTAACCATTGATGGTAAAAAAGTTGCAAAAGGCCGTTATACTCTCTATGCTATACCCTCAGCTTCAAAATGGACAATGATCATTAATAAGGATACCGATACCTGGGGTGCATTTGTATATGATGCTTCTAAAGATGTGTTACGTACAGAGGTGGCCGTTACAAAGCTGGATGTTCCCGTTGAACCATTCAGCATGGCCTTCAATCCTTCCGCCAAAGGCGCCAGCCTGGTGATTGCCTGGGAATCGGTGAGTGTTTCCCTTCCAATCGAATTCAAATAAAAAGGCCACTTCTCAAAAGAAGCGGCCATGACAGAACTATAACCAACATGCAAATCATTCCATAATGAGCTTGCGTATTTCAGTGATGCCGGTACCGAGGTCTGTGATCCTCACCATGTAAATACCCGGCAATGATTTATTGTTCCTGTAATATGTATATACAGTTGATCTTACCTGTTTGATCGTTGTGCTGAAGATCTCCTGGCCTGAGCTGTTAAGCAGCTGCACCCGGTAATCAGAAATTTTATCCCCGGAAATGGACACCTGCATCCTGCTTGTAACGGGATTCGGGTATACATGGATGCTGCCTGATCCTGAACGCAGGGTTACAACATTGGAATATTCAAGACCCTGGCCGTACATCATTTTCAGCCTGTACTGGTTTTCACCGGCAGCAGGCGCCTGGTCATTGAACATATAATTGTTTGTCTGGCCGGCTGAAACACTTCCGATCGGAATAAAGGCCTGGTCCTGCGTACCTTTTCTTTCAATGATATATTTCACGACGCCGTCTTCATTCCTGTTTGTCCACGTCAACTGGTTGGCACTTCCGTTCCTGCGGCCCTGCAGTCTCATGGAAACAGGCAAAACTTCCGCGCATACACCATCGAGTGAAAAATAAGAGAGGCGGGTAACACAACCGTCATTCACGATCATC
>CBDUBK010000270.1:0-4216 GCA_965365375.1 uncultured bacterium
AAACTACGGTACCAATTTCTGGAGCAGCGATAATAATGTTTGTGTGATTGAGGCTGATGAATATGACAGGAGCTTTTTGAAATTAAGTCCGGATGTGGCAGTGATCACAGCCATGGATGCAGACCACCTGGATATTTACGGTGATGAGGCTTCCGTGCAGCAGGCTTTTATTGATTTCGGAAACAAAGTGAAAACAGGCGGATTACTGCTGAGCAAATTTGGCTTGAAAAGAGTGAAGGAAGTGAAAGTGGAACGCAGGATCAGTTACAGCCTGCAAAACGACGCTGCGGATGTATATGCGGCTAATATAAAAATTGAAGAAGGCGGATACCTTTTTGATGTACATCTGAAAGATGAAGTGATCAGCAATGTATCTCTGAATGTCGGGGGCATGCATAATGTGGAGAACATGCTGGTGGCTGTAGCGGTAGCCCACGAACTGGAGATAGGCAGTGAAAATATAAAGGAAGCAGTAGCGGCATATAAAGGCGTGCGCAGAAGGTTTGAATACGTTATGCCACCTCGGGTACAGCAGGAAGGTGGTTATGTGCAACCCGTGCTCATTGATGATTATGCACATCATCCCGAAGAGCTGAGGCCACTGTTGAAGAGTGTGAAAAGTTTATTTCCACAGCGTGTGCTCACCGTGGTTTTCCAGCCGCACCTCTTCACCCGTACCCGTGACTTCGCTGAAGGATTTGCTGAAGTTCTTTCGATGGCGGATAACCTGGTATTGTTGCCCATCTATCCGGCAAGGGAATTACCGATTGAAGGAGTGGAGAGTGAAATGCTTTTGAAAAATATCAAGGCACCGGAAAAGCAGGTGGTGAAAAAAGAAGAGCTGCAGGCCTGGATGCAATCACATGAGATCAATAAAGAGTTTGGAGAAGTGATTGTGATGGCAGGCGCTGGCGATATTGACGCACTGGTGCAGCCTGTAAAAAATATTATTGAAAAGAAATAACACTTGAGCAAAAAAGAGATCATACGGAGATCATTAATGGTTACAGCCTGGTTGCTGGTAATGGCCGGTATGACCATCCTGCTGGTGGCCGCCAACCGCAAACAGCAAACGCATGTGTGTAATGCCATGCTTATCGGTATGCGGGGCCAGGGAATTTATATTGATAAAACCGATATCATCCGGATCATCGAAAAAGTTTCAGGTGGCAGCCTTTTGAATAAACCCGTGTTGTCTGTAAAACTGAAACACCTTGAAAATTCCCTGGAAGCAAGTCCCTGGATCAAAGATGCGGAACTGTATTTCGACAGCAAGGATGCGCTCCATGTTTTTGTTGAAGAGCGCCAGCCCATTGCGAGATTATTTACCAGGAACGGAAGATCATTTTATATAGACAGTTCAGGACATAGCATGCCATTGCTTGATAAATTGAGTGCAAGAGTTCCCGTGGTTACCGGTTTTCCCGGTGGAATGAGATGGAATGCAAAGGACAGCATGCTGATGGAAGAAGTCATTGAACTCGCAAGCTTTGTTTACCAGGACGATTTCTGGAATGCCCAGGTAGGACAGATCGACATTACTGCGGACAGAAAATTTGAACTGATTCCAGTTATCGGTGATCATGTTATTCGCCTTGGTGCAGGCAAAGGCGCAAAGGAGAAACTAGACCGGCTGTTTGTTTTCTACAGGCAGGTATTGAGCAAGGTCGGGTTCAACAGTTATGCAGCCCTCGATTTACAATATAAAGGACAGGTAGTAGCTGTAAAAAAATCAGCGGTATCACCGGTTGATTCTATCCAGTTGCAAAAAAATATTGAAGACCTGATCACAAGAGCACAACAGCAGATGGGAGATGAAGGCCTTGCGCCGGTTCAGCCTTCAGCTGCTGTTTCAAAAGATTCGACAGTAAGTTCCATGACAGCGACCAATCAGGTTCCTGTGAAAACAATTCCTGACCCTATCCCAACCAAAGTCCAATCCCTTCCCGCAAAGACCAACCAATCCAATTCCAGTGAAGACCCCAAAAGACCAAAGGCCGTGATGAGAAGAGAGTAAAGTGATAGTGCGTAGTGCGAAGTGCGTAGTGCGAAGTGTGTAGTGCGAAGAGCGAAGCGTGAGAAGTAATCAGGTGAACAGGAACACAATGGGAGAAAAGTATGCATGCCTCTCTTGTTGACAGGTCCGGTATCCGGGTGATTTTTAAAACAACTAAAAACAACATAGCATGAACAACGAGCAACCAATTATTGTGGGACTCGACATTGGAACCACCAAGATCGCGGTAATAGCAGGCCGCAAGAACGAATTTGGCAAACTGGAGATTCTTGGATTTGGAAGGGCGAATTCAAATGGTGTGAAGCACGGGCAGGTGCTGAACATCGATGAAACCATTAAGGCCATTAAGACAGCACTTGAAAATTGTTATGCTTCCAATCCAAACCTGGAAGTGAATGAAGTGTATGTGGGTATTGCAGGACATCATATCAAAAGCCTGCAAACCAGGGGTGATATTGTAAGGCATGATACGGAAAACGAAATTTCCCAGAGGGAAATCGACCAGCTTATTGCTGACCAGTACAAAACCTATATCCCAGCAGGTGACCAGATCATTGATGTGATTCCGCAGGAATACACTGTTGATAATTTCCAGAACATCCCGGATCCCATTGGTTATGGGGGTGTGAAGGTGGGTGCCAATTTCCATATCATCACGGGTGATAAGAATGCGATCAGGAATATCAACCGTTCCGTTGAAAAATCAGGTCTGGTTACCAAGGACCTCGTATTGCAACCGCTTGCTTCTTCAGCAGCTGTTATGGCACAGGAAGACCTTGAAGCCGGGGTGGCCATCGTGGATATTGGTGGTGGTACAACGGACCTGGCTGTTTTTTATGAAGGCATACTGAAACACACCGCGGTTATTCCGTTCGCGGGAGAGAATATCACCAATGATATCAAGACCGGCCTCGGTGTATTAAAAACGCAGGCAGAACAAATGAAAGTACAGTTTGGATCAGCGCTTTCTAATGAAGCAAAAGCCAATGCCTACATCACGATCCCGGGATTGCGCGGCATGCCAGCCAAAGAGATCAGTGTGAAAAACCTCGCGAATATCATCCAGGCAAGGATGAGCGAGATCCTTGATTTTGTGACCTATCACCTGAAACAGGTTGGCCTGGATAATAAAATGCTGAATGGCGGTATCATACTTACAGGTGGCGGCTCCCAGCTAAAACACCTGATCCAGCTTACAGAATATGTAACAGGCCTGAATGCGAGAATCGGGCTTCCCAATGAACACCTGGCAGCAGGACATATTGAAGAACTGGCAAGGCCAACCTATGCCACCTGTCTTGGACTGATATTGAAAGGATATGATGATTATGAACACAAGAGAAAACAATTTGAGCATGTGTTCAAAAAAGTTGAAATCCCTGAAGGACTTAAAAGCATTACCGAAGATGAAGCTGCAGAAGCGGATCTTACCGGTGGAAGTGTAGCCACCGCTGAACGAAAACGGGGCATGTCCAATTTCTGGGGCAAATTCAAAACAAGTCTTATTGAGATCTTCAAGGAAGAGGAAGACCATAAGCTTTAGCCTTTAGCTATTGGCCAATGGCCATTAGCAGAAAACATCATTATCAAAAACGTCTAAATCAGAAACAATGATCCATTTTGATCTCCCCAAAGAAAAATCATCCATCATAAAAGTGATCGGCATCGGCGGCGGCGGCAGCAATGCGGTAAATCATATGTACTCCCAGAATATTGAAGGAGTAAATTTTATTATTTGTAATACAGATGCCCAGGCCATCGCTCAAAGTATGGTTCCCAACCGTGTACAACTGGGGCCTCACCTCACGCAGGGCCTTGGTGCAGGTGCCAATCCCGAGATCGGCCGCCAGGCAACTGAAGAAAGCCTTGAAGAAATCAAACGTATTCTTGAAGTGAATACCAAGATGGCCTTCGTTACAGCAGGCATGGGAGGTGGTACAGGTACAGGAGGTGCTCCTATCATTTCCAAGATCTGCAAGGATCTTGGAATACTTACCGTTGGTATTGTAACCACACCTTTTACCTATGAAGGAAAGAAAAGGCAGCAGCAGGCAGAAGAAGGGATCAAAAATCTTAAACAGTACGTGGATACTTTGCTGGTGATCAGCAATGATAAACTGCGTCACCAGTTTGGTAACCTTAAAATGAGGGAAGCCTTGGCCAAAGCTGATAATGTATTGGCAACTGCGGCAAAATGGA
>CBDUBK010000271.1:0-4215 GCA_965365375.1 uncultured bacterium
CGGACCTGTTGGTGGCGGACAGATCGTCGCACAGGTTGGAGGAAGCATGGGAGATCTATGGGGAAGAGGTTACCAGCGTGCTCCGGACGGCCAGGTTGTGTATAACGCGGCTACAGGTTTCGCGCAATTGACACAGGAAGTTGTGTATCTCGGTAATACTATTCCTAAAGGAAAAATTGGCTGGAATAATACTTTCCAGTACAAAGGTTTCCGTTTGAATTTATTGTTTGACGCGCAGTATGGTGCAGTAGCCCATTCTCTCATGCACTATAAACTCGCAGAGCAGGGTAAGACCAAAAACACTTTACCCGGCCGTTACAATGGCATTATTGGAAATGGGGTGGTACTTGGCACAGACGGTAAATATTATCCGAACGAAACCATTGCCACCGATATTGATGAATACTACCGCTCCCATTACGGAATTGATAATGCGGAAGGAAGCACATTCAGCACAGACTTCATCAAATTCAGGGAAGCAAGGATCGATTACAGCTTCAGCCCCAGGCTGATCAAGAAACTCGGATTGCAAAAAGCAACGATCGGGGTATACGGACGTGATCTTTATATCTGGTCTCCCTGGCCCATATTCGATCCTGAATTTGGAACCCTGAGCGGAACAGATATCGTACGCGGTTTTGAAGTAGGCCAGTTTCCCTCAACCCGCACTATTGGAGTAAACTTAACTGTAGGCTTTTAATGAAAATCATCATGAAAAGAATTCATAAACAAATCAGCTGTATCGTATTGATGACTGCTTTAATGCTGTCGTCATGTACCAGAGATTTCCAGGAGATCAATACAGACCCGAACAACACACCGGATGCCCTCCCCCAGCAGTTGCTGGCACCGGCCCTGGTGGGAACCATGACCTATAATATGCTGCGCAACCGCAATTTCAATAATGAACTGATGCAGGTTACCGTGGACATGAGTGATGCGGAAGGAAAGGTGTTTCGTTATGACTACCGTTCCAACTGGTCTGATTACCTCTACAACGGGTGGTATTCAGAGCTTACCAATTTCAAGGACATGTATAAGATCGCCAGCGGTACGCTCAATAATAACAAGTCCTATATGGGCATTTCACTGATCAACCAGGCGTGGATCTATTCCCTGCTGACGGATACTTATGGTGACATTCCTTTTACAGAATCCAACAAGGCAAGGGAAGGAATTATTGAACCAAAATTTGATAAGCAGCAGGATGTGTACCTGGGTATATTCCAGTACCTGGAAGAAGCCAATGAGCTCCTGAGTGAAAATGTGGGTATTGCTGCCAACAGTGATCCTGTTTATGGCGGAAGCGTTTCCCGCTGGCGCAGGTTCGGCAACTCTCTTTATCTCCGTTTGCTGTTAAGAGTTTCAGGAAAGGCGGAGGTGACGCAGCTGGTTGCAGATAAGATCAGGGAGATCGTGGAGAATCCTTCCGAGTATCCCATCATGACAAACAACAATGAATCTGCCATTCTCAGGTGGAGTGGTCTCGCACCATACACTTCTCCTTTACTTACTGTAAGGGAACAGGATTTCCGTGGTGTGAGCACCGCGAGCTTCTTTATTGACAACCTGGTGATCTGGGAAGATCCAAGAATTGACCTGGCATATGGAACAGGCAGTCCGACTATCACCAACAGGTGGGCTATTGCTCCATCAAACGGTGCATACGCCGGTGTGCCCAGTGGTTATTCACCTGGTAACAACCCGCCGCGTAAATCTTATTTTTATTCAAGTACGCATAACAACAATACGGGGCCAACACTTCAGACAGAACCACTGGCAGGTATGATCATGAATTATGCGGAACTGCAATTTATTCTTGCTGAAGCAGCACTGAAAGGTTTCATTACAGGAGATCCAAAGACCTATTATGAAAATGGTGTGCTGAACAGTATCAGGCTCTGGCTGCCCAACTGGAATGTTCCTGTCACAACCTGGCTCACAGATGCTGATATGGCCTGGGATCCTGCTTTATCCATGGATGATAAAATGGAGCGGCTCCACCTGCAGAAATATTATGCATTATTCCTTACCGATTTGCAGCAGTGGTTTGAGTACCGCCGAACAGGGCACCCCGTTTTGCCCCAGGGAGCCGGCTTACGCAACAATGGTATCATGCCAGCCAGGATGACCTACCCCATCTACGTGCAGAGTACCAATCCTACCAATTACCAGGCTGCAGTGGCCAACCAGGGACCCGACCTGATCTCCACACCGGTATGGTGGCAGAAACCCTAACAGTAAAGCATAGTTGTAAAACGAAAAATAACTTCAATGAAAAAAATATTTATTTATTCCCTCTTTATCCTGGCATCCGCACTTTGGATCGGATGTAAAAAAGACGGGAACTACCCGGGCGGCAAGGTGAGTCCTTATATTTCCATCTTTGATCTCAGGACCATGAACAAGGGCGCTGATGTAACACTCACTAAAGAAAACATGTTCGGTGCAGAGAAGATCGCCGGTGTTGTGGTTTCTGATCACAGCGGCGGCAACATGCCTGCGGGCTTGGTTGCCTTGCAGGACAGCAGGCGTCTTGGCCAGTTGAGAGGTATTTCCATCGCATTGGGAAATGATGCTGCTAATTACGTTCCAGGTGATTCAATCGAGGTGAACGTGGAAGGTGCCATATTAAAAAGGGTTGATGGCATCCTGCAGTTAACGGGTATCAGCACCAGTAAAATTACCAAGGTGCAGTCAGGGGTGAACATTGCTCCCTCCATTGTAAGATCCAATGCCATTCTTAACAATCCTGAGAATTACGAAAGCACCCTGGTATCTATCACCAGTGCCGGATTCGATCCATCCTATCCTCCAGGTTCAACTTTCGCAGGTGACCGCATCATCAATGATGGTTTCGGTAATATCAAAATTCATACGGAAGCAGGGGCTGATTTTGCCAACAATACACTTCCTTACCTGAGTAATTTTACAGGAGTTGTTTTCCGGAACACCAGTGGAGATCCACTGGTTTGGCCCAGGCTGGAATCAGACATCACCATCCTCAGTGCCAACCCGCCCAAGATCGCTCCATTTGTAATCACGGGTTACCTCACCGATCCAACCAGCACCGATGCCAATTATGAATACATTCAATTCATCGCAACAAGGGATATTGATTTCGCGGTTACACCTTATTCAGTTGTAACAACCAATAATGCCGGAGGTTCT
Organism: uncultured bacterium; assembly: GCA_965365375.1. Taxonomy (GTDB): domain Bacteria; phylum Bacteroidota; class Bacteroidia; order Chitinophagales; family Chitinophagaceae; genus Flavisolibacter. The sequence goes on from CBDUBK010000271.1 coordinate 3,172, forward strand.
TTACCAACTGGATTTCCTCCCAATGGCTGGGCTACAGGCGGTGGACGGACCTATAAGATCGATCTTACTTCCGGGACCGTTTCGCAAGGCCAGTATTTTTATGTAGGAGCAATTAAAAAGATCTGGGGTTCTGCTTCAACCGAAATGACTTCTTCCAAATGGTTTGAAAAAATGTATGCAACAGTGGCTGGAGATGGATTTGGTACTGCTACTACCAACCTGCTCGCGAACAGTGGTAATGCCGGTGGTATTGCCATCTTTGAAGGCACAACTGTAGATGATCAATCCGTTCCGGATGATGTGATCTTTTATGGTGGCGGGGGCCAGATGTACACTGCAGGTCCTCCCGAAAGAGGTTACCGCATCACCAACACTGATTATTATGATGTAACCAATCCTGTATCACTTGCCGAACAGCCTTTCTATGGAATGGGTTCAAATACTGGAAAGTTTGCTTTCCCAACAACAGCTAATTTTTCGCAGCTGGGTGGTACCTATAATAAAAGTACGGGCAGGTGGACCTCCGCACGCATGCTGCAGAATATTGTTTTAACCAATACATCAGTGGCCAGCCAGATCGAAGGTGCTACTACCATTGAACAATAAATTCAAAACCCCGGCCAGGTGCCGGGGCTTATCTTTTAAGAGTTAAATTTCTTTATGTTAAGAAGAGATTTTCTGCAACAGATGGCCTGGTTAACCGGAGGCCTTCTTGTATACGGATGTAAACCTGCAAAAGCACTTCTGGAAGAAGGACAGGTATTGAAGGGACGTGTACGCTCCGGCCGTAATGGAGTAGGACAGGTTATCGTGAGCGATGGATATACAGTAATTGCTACTGACAAGAAGGGGAATTTTTCTTTTGTTCCCCATCCTGAAGCAGTCTGTATTTTTATTTCAACACCTTCCGGTTATGCTTTCGCGCAACAGAATGGCATTGCGAGGCATTACCGGTTATTGCAGGACCTCACAGCAGGCAAGGAAATTATTTTTGATCTCGCACCCCTCGATAAAAATGATGATGAACATAGTTTCATTATCTGG
>CBDUBK010000272.1:0-4211 GCA_965365375.1 uncultured bacterium
TTAGAACGCTTCACACATCCCGTGAATTCCTTGTTAGTGATTTTGTAAGCCCAGTAGTTGGATTCGTCTTGACAGCATGCTCGTTACAAACATTTTTCACTTTTGAAATGCTTCACATTATCAGCCGGTCCTGCCAAAATTTGAGTTTTGACTCATTTACTTGTTTTTCTTACATTTAATAAGCTTATTCTTACCAAAACATGCAACCAGAACAACCACCAGCCGGAACTTATACCAGTGATTCAGCAAAAGCCCTGCAGATGCTGAAAGAGGGAAAACCTCAACACGACATCCTGGCTTTCCTGGTTGATAAAGCGGAAGAAGTTGCAGGCGAAGGATGTGTGAGTTCCATATTGGTTTTGGATAAAGAAGGCCTCCTGCGCAATGGATCTTCTCCTCACCTTCCTTACGATTACCTCACAGCAATAGACGGACTCAAGCCTCACCCCTTCCTGGGTACCTGTGCCAGCGCTGCCGCAACCGGGATTATGGTAATCACAACTGATTTTAAGAATGACAATAAATGGGCGGAACTCAGGCACCTTCCTTTATCACTTGGATTCGTTGGCGCCTGGAGCATGCCTATCAAATCATCTGAAGGTAAAGTACTGGGAACATTTGGTACTTATTACAGGGAAATGAGGGAACCTTCAGAAAAAGAAGTGGAAGCAGTAGCCCGATTGGCAGAAGTAGCCGCACAGGTTCTTACTACAACTTAACTTCAAAGAATAGAAAATAAGAAGAAACAAACATACATGCCTGCTTCTCCCCTGTTGTTTACAGCTTAGTTTTTAATGAATCTTTCCTGTTTTCGTTCACTGCCATCCTTCCAAATCATTTCAATAATATAATGACCTGGCTTCAGTGCCTGCACAGGTAATTGAAAATGATTACTGCCGGCTGTTAACTCCACAGGTTTTGTGAGAACAAGCCGTCCAAGGTTATCATATACATTGAGCATCGCTGTTGTTCTGCCGGCTGCCTGTACCGAAACCTGCAATTGTTCCATTACCGGGTTAGGCCATACCTGCCAGCCAGCCTGTTTGCAGTCAGCCATTTGCACAACCGTTAATTGTGATTGTCCATCTGCATCCACCTCGCGGATGCGGTAGAATTTTCCTGAAATGGCTGCATCAGTAAACTGGTAGTGATGAGTTACCTGGCTGTTGCTCGTGGCAGGAACAGTGCCGATGCTTATCCAGTCGGACCCGTTCCGGCTGGCCTGCACTTCGAAATAAGATGCATTGATCTCCTGTGCTGTTGACCATTTTAAGGCTACTGTTCCATCCTGGCATTTAGCGGTAAAATCAAGAAATAATACCGGGAGAGCTGTTCCGGGAGCAGCGAGTGTCCACCTCGAAAACTGGCTGATGTTATTCAGCTCTGCATAATTCAGAGAGGCGTTCCTTGCACTTGCTCCCCTGTTGGTCCAGTTTACATTATCTACAGATCTTTGTAGCTCCAGTTGGGCTTCGTTGCTGTTATTCAATTCACCATCGCGGTAATAAAAACGAAGCTGGGCAGCAAGTGATGTGTTGTTTTCAGGGATAATATCATAATAACGTTGAATGGAATTCAGGCCGGCACCAACGGTTTGAACCCTGTGTCCTCTCCTGATGATGGTAAGTCCGGGATTTTGAGCAGAGCTGATCATGGCACCGAGATTACCGGGATTTTCTGACTGGGGGTTATTCAGCATGCGGGTGATCTCGATATAACCACCTGCTGGCCCTGTGAGATAACTGCTTTCGGATTCATTCTGCAAAGCGGCGTTACCAAAAAGTGTTATAACGCGGTTATTGAGATCGATACTCCCGGAAGTAAACCAGATACCGCTGCGAATATCAATATTCTTATCAAGCAATAAGCGGGCATTGGCAGTTTTTGCGATCTCCAGCTGGTCAAGTTCCGTAGTGCCATTTCCTCTTATGCGACTGTCCGCTGTGCCCCTGAATATGATCCGGCCATTGCCCGCTGCAAGATTGATACTTCCATGATTTTCCAGGTCAAAATCCTGGAGGGTGAGCGACACATTGCCAGCCATTTTGATGCCAGCCCCACCAGTTATGGTAAGTACATTTTGAGTGCGGCTCTCCTTTGAAATGAAAATAAGGGAAGCTATCAAAAAGGTTTTTAAATATTGAAGCATAATTGAAAAATTATTGTCTGGTTAAACCGGTCAATGATTAAAGATTGAAGTTTTAAAATCAACAGCGAAAGCAGTTTAATTAGGAGTGCCATAAATCACAAATGCGAAACTGTTATCCCATCTGAACAGGCCACCACTTAAATCTACTCCCAGCGCAAATACCCTGAAAACTGTAGATGGAGGAGAAGTATTCACATGAGTCAGGCGGCTGTACATGATCGCACTTCCTGAAGCATAAGAATACCCATCCACTTCATAATGTTCATAAATGGGGGTAAGCATAATGATGGCATTTCCTACAGTTTCACTGATTGTAACAGTATATTCTCCTTCAGAAAGCCTGCTCACACTCACATTATCAGTCGAACTGGAAGTAACGATAACACCATTACGGGTTACTTTCCCATATGCTATTGGCAACAAACCGTGATTCCCTGTTTTACCTGTTCTTTTAATATTGCCGCTCATATCAGTAGTACCATCCGGCTCTATCCTGACTCTTTCGCTGCCATTCAACCTCATGATCACATTTCCTGTTGTATTGCCTGCATTGGTACCGATCCGGAGATCGTTGCCACTCAATTGCATGTAACCTTTATTGTCCCCACCTGATTTTAATTGTACTATCGCGGAAGTATTATTGACCACCAGTTCATCATTGGTTTGCAGGCTCCCATTGATTACACCAGTACCTGCGGCAACCAGGTTTCCCGAGGCAATGACCGTAGTAGCATTTACCGCATCATCAACAAAAAGGTTGTTCCGCATTCTTGCATTTCCATTTACATCAAGCCTGTGACCGGGGATTGCCAGGCCTATGCCAACGCTGTCGCTGGTATTGGAAATCACATCCCTGCTGGTGATTGGTTTTGACCAGTAATTGCCATTCAGTATGGGCAACCAATTGCTGCCATTATACTGGTATAGCTGGTTGTAGCTGGTGTTGTAAATCAGTAAACCCGCAGCAGGACTTTGAATAGCAAACATTTGAGAAGTCGTCAACCGCGGCATCAGCAAACCCTTAGTAGTGCTGTTGAGATCCAGAAGGGCACTGTTATTGGGTGAAGCTGTTCCGATGCCTACCCCCTGCGCTATTGCATATTTCAGAAAAAAACAAAAAACAAGAGCAATCATTGAACCTTTCATAACTGATTTTTACGAAAACAAAACTGCTTTTGATTTAGAAGACCGGCAATAGCGAATTCGGGTGATACCGGCAAAAAGCTAAATTGCCCATTCAAACAGCGTTCATGAAAGCAATTGTTTACCACCAATACGGAGATCCCGGCGTACTAAAAATGATGGAAGTGGATAAACCTGTTCCCAGGGAGGGCGAGGTATTGATCCGGGTAAAAGCTGCATGTATCAATGACTGGGACTGGGCATTAATGAAGGGAGATGCGGTAAACCGGATGATCAATGGTTTCAAAAAACCGAAGATCAACATCCTGGGATCAGATATCGCGGGCGTCGTGGAAAACTCCGGCATCAAAGCCGGGAAATTCAAAACAGGTGATGAAGTGTATGGTGACCTGAGTGGAAGATGGGGTGGATTTGCTGAATATGTATGCGCACCGGAAAAAAGCCTGGCCCTCAAACCAAAGTCCATGTCGTTTACGGAAGCCGCAGCCCTACCACAAGCGGGTATGCTGGCGGTGCAGGGACTAATAGATTGCGGAAAAATAAAGAAGGGTGAAAAGGTATTGATCAATGGTGCAGGCGGTGGTGTTGGAACGATTGGTATCCAATTGGCCAAAACCTTTGATGCTGAAATTACAGGAGTTGACAATGCTTACAAACAAGACCAGATGATCGCGTTGGGTTTTGACCAGGCACTGGATTATACAAAGGATGATTTTACACGTAAGGGAACGAAGTATGACCTGGTCTTTGATGTAAAGACCAGCCGTTCTGTACTGGACTATGCGCGGGCACTGGAACCCGGTGGACGGTATGTTACGGCAGGAGGTTCAATTTCAAGGTTACTGCAGGGACTTATATACATGCCGTTGTTTTACCTGTTCAGCAAAAAAAGAATCAGGATCGTTAACCTCAAGGTCAA
>CBDUBK010000273.1:0-4205 GCA_965365375.1 uncultured bacterium
GATTCATAACCTAACAACGATTCCCATTCTTTTGAAGACTCAGGCCAATGGCCAAGGGCAATAGCCAACAGCCTCTCTCTCTGTGGTGAAAGTCTGAATCAGGATTTACAGGATTTTAGGATGTACAGGATTTGAGGTTGACATTATTAAACATCTGAGTTATGCATAAGCTGAAAGACAAGGCCGCGGCCGTAAGTAGTTACTACAGATTCATAACCTAACAACGATTCCCATTCTTTTGAAGACTCAGGCCAATGGCCAAAGGCCAATAGCCAACAGCCTTTCTCTCTCTGCGCAATCTCCTTTTCTCCTTTTCTCTGCGGTGAAAAAACCACACTGTACTCATATACTCTCAAGCCAAAGGCCAATGGCCAATAGCTAAAGGCCTCCCTCCCTCCTCATCCCCACCTTCCGCATCCACTGCACCTCAACGCTATACACACCAAAATCTTCCACCACTTTACCCTTCATCTGGTAAAATCCTTTACCTGACAAAGGTGTTCGGTTCGTGACATCAGGAAAATGGACCGTATCCATCCAGTCACCCTTATGATCCACGAAGGTTCCGAATTGCATGATATCCCCTTTCACGGTACGCACCGGTTTTTGGGTGACATAATATCCAATGATCTCAACGTTCTTGCCATGATGGAGGTGCAGTTCAGCTGCAGGAATAAAATTTTTAGTATCAATATCCACCAGTGTAAAAGGATCACAAAGTGGAAATCCCAGGATCTCTATTTCATCAAGTGCATCTTCCATAGCGGTCTGTTCCAGTTTGGGCAGGGAAAATTCAAAAGGTTTTGATTCAAATAATGAAGCCTCCGCTCCTGCCACCGACTTCACACGCCGCTGGAGGAAATTAGCTTCCCACAATAATTCTTTCTTGTTCTTACCTGTAAAACGTAAAGCATCAATGCGGATAAGAATGTTCAATTGTTCCAGCCCGATACCTGTTCTTTCAATCAGGTCCTGCAAATGCAGGTAAGCACCATGCCGTGCTCTTTCTGAAAGTATTTTTTCCAGGCTTGATTTTTCAAGATCCTTGATATGAATAAGACCCATATACACTTCCCTTCCCCGGATACTGGTCAGTTCTTCGCTATTGTTCACGCATGGTGCCAATACTTCCGCCCCCGTTCTTCTCAGTTCATGGAAATACAATTCCGTTGTATAAAATCCACCGAAATTATTGATCACCGCAACCATGAACTCCATGGGATAATAAGTCTTGAGAAAAAGACTCTGGTAACTCTCCACAGCGAAGGATGCCGAGTGGGCCTTCGAAAAAGAATATCCTCCGAAACTTTCAATCTGCCTCCAGACCTCTTTCGCGATGTCATCAGGATGGCCCATCTCCCTGCAGTTCACGAAAAATTTTTCTTTGATCGCTTCAAATTCTTTCCTGCCCCGGTACTTACCGCTCATGGCCCGGCGCAACACATCCGCCTCACCCATATCAAGCCCCGCGAAATGATGCGCGATCTTGATCACATCTTCCTGGTACACCATCACACCATAAGTTTCTTCAAGCAACTCTTTCATTTTCGGGTGGAGGTATTCAAATTTATCAGGGTTGTGAAAACGGAAAATATATTCACGCATCATGCCCGATTGAGCCACACCCGGACGGATGATGGAACTGGCCGCTACCAGCGTGATATAATCATCACATTTTAATTTCAGCAGCAACTGGCGCATGGCAGGACTTTCTATATAAAAACAGCCGATCGTATCCGCCTTGCGGATCTGCGCTGCCACCTGCGGATCCTTTTTGAATTTTTCCACTTCACGTATATCTATGGATACCGACCTGTTTTCTTTTACCAGCCGGATCGCTTCCTTGATATGCCCGAGCCCGCGTTGTGAAAGAATATCGAGTTTGTACAATCCCACTTTCTCGGCTATGAACATATCGATCTGCGTGGTTACAAATCCTTTTGGCGGCAGGTCCAGTGCGGTATACTGGTGAATGGACGCTTCCGAGATAAGCATGCCGCCAGGATGAATGGATAAATGATTCGGGAAATTTTTCAGCATGCTTCCATACCGCAAAATCAATTTCTGGTACCGGTCTTCTTTCAGGGTGGCCTTTGGATTGTTCACCAGTTCATCCACTTCTTCTTTTGGCAGACCAAAGACCTTGGCCAGTTCACGGATGATGGCATTATGCTGGAAAGTGGTGTACATGCCAAGGAGTGCCACGTGATCCCTTCCATATCTTTTGAAAATATAATCGATCACTTCATCACGGTCCTGCCAGCTGAAATCCAGGTCAAAATCAGGTGGTGAAGTACGATAGGGATTCAGGAATCTTTCAAAATAAAGATCAAGATCTATCGGGTTTACATCAGTGATCTGCAGGCAATAGGCCACGATAGAGTTCGCGCCGGAACCTCTTCCCACATAATAAAATCCCCTGCTCTGCGCATAGCGGATCACATCCCAGGTGATGAGGAAATAGGCATTAAAACCTAGTTTATTAATGATCTCCAGTTCTTTTCGAACTCTCTGCTCGGCGGTCCTGTTCCTGTTGCCATACCGGTGCCGCAAGCCATCCATAGCGAGCTTTTCCAGGAGAATGCGGTCATCTTCTCCTGAAGAAGAAAATTCTTTTTTGTTTTTATCAGTATGTAAGTCAACAGAGTAATGACAGCTTTCTATCAAACTCAAGGTGTTAGTTACAATAAAAGGATATTGTTTGAAAGCGGATAGTACCTGCGCAGGGGCGAGGAAAAATTCATCAGCAGCAGCCACCTCGCTTCCTTCCTGTTTGCTCAGGATGATGTTTTTATCAATTGCTCTTAATAAACGGTGAAGGTTGAACGAAATCTTATCCTTATAACTTACAGGCTGTAACAGCACGAGCTTATTCTGGAAACTGGCAACCGGCAATGAGAATAATTTATTCACCTGCGCGGGCCGGATGCCGGTGTATTCATTTTCTTTGAGCTCCTGCCATTCTTTCTTTCCAAGAGGATAGATCACATAAACATCATTAGAGAATGGCCTGCATTCGAAGGGTAATTTTGATTGCAGGTAAGAAGAGAGATATGCATTGATCTCAGTGAGGCCTTTATCATTTTTCGACAGCAGGATAAAAACCACATCATCACCGTTCCTGATCTCTGCTCCTAATACGGGACGGATATTTTTCTCCTGGCATGCTGTATAAAAATCCCACCAGTCAGCAGTATTGTTGATATTGGTCAGCGCCATGGCGGATGCACCTTTTTCTACAGCTTCATCTACCAGCTGCTGGGTGCTGAAAGTGCCATAGCGGTAAGAGAAATAAGTTTTACAATTGAGGTACATGAAAAAAATTTAAATCATTCCACTGGCACGCTGGATCATATAGCGGCCGAATCTTCCATTGAGCTTATCCATTTCCTGGTAAAGGCGGATCAGGTCATCGTGATCATCAAAAAGATTGATCTGGTAATTGCCGGGCACCAGGTGGGTGAAGCGCACCCCGATCAATCTCACCAGCATGCGCCGGTCATACAATTTGGCGAACAATTCCTTTACTTTTTTAATGAGCAGGTCATCCAGTGAAGTATAAGGAATGGAGCACTGCCGGGTAACCGTATCAAAATTGGAATAACGCATCTTCACCGTTACGCAACCGGCCAGCTTATTCTGGCCCCGCAGTTCATGCGCTATCTTTTCTGTCATGCGTACCAGTTGTGCCTGCATGAATCTCAGATCAATCGTATCAGTCTCGAAAGTGTTTTCGGTACTGATACTGGCCTGTTCATGATAGGGTACAACCGGACTTTCGTCAATACCATTGGCTCGTCTCCAGATCTCGATGCCGGTCTTACCCAGCAGGTTCTCCATCATTTCCACGGGAATCTCTGTAAGGGTACGGATGGTGCGCACACCCATTTGCCTGAACAACTGCGTGGTCTTGGGGCCTACCATCGGTAGTTTTTCAACAGGCAGGGGCGCAAGAAATTTTTTTTCATGACCAAAAGGAATTTCAAGCTGGCCATTGGGCTTGGCTTCATCAGTGGCAACCTTGCTTACCAGTTTGTTAGTGGCAAGACCATAAGAGATCGGCAAGCCGGTCTCTTTCATAATACTTTTTTTGATCTCCAAAGTGTACTTGCTGCAACCAAAAAATTTGTCCATGCCGGTCATGTCCACGTAAAACTCATCCACGCTGGCTTTCTCAGACTGGGGTACTTTTTCTGAAATGATCT
>CBDUBK010000274.1:0-4204 GCA_965365375.1 uncultured bacterium
ATCATAGGTACGTTTACTGTTGGCAAACAACTGCAGTATATGCGTGAAAAAGACCTGGGATTTAATAAGGAACTTACCATTGTGGTATCTACCAACAAATCCAGGGCGCAGGGATACAAACTGTCAAAACTATTCCAGGCAGCATTGAAGCAGCAGCCATCTGTGGTGAGTACAACCGCTTCTCTTTATTCCATGGGGGAATATGGATGGGTGAACCTGGGTTATACTGACGAAAAAAATGTTTTCCGCCAATTCAGGATGAACGAGGTGGATGCGGAATTTATTCCTTCGATGGGCCTGCAAATGGTTGCTGGAAGAAGTTTTTCAAAAAACCAGCCATCAGATTCCAATTACATCCTTGTAAATGAAGCGCTGGTGAAAGAATATGGATGGAAGGATGCCATCGGGCAAAAACTTCCTGGTGAGTACGAAGAGCGGGTTTTAGGTGTTGTTAAAGATTTTCATTTTGAGTCCCTGCACAATCCTATCAAGCCTGTTGTGCTGTCAATGAAGGCAGACAGCATCTTCAGCAAATCTTCAGACATGTCATTCCCTGCTTCACCAAGACCCAGGATCTCGGTAAAATTCAGGGAGGGTAATGTGCAGGAACATGTGGAACTTTTGCGTTCAACCTGGAAATCAGTTTCCGGCAATGAAGATTTTCAATTCAGTTTTCTTGATGATGCACTTTCTATTGCTTACCAGCAGGAACAGAGACTGGGAAAGATCGTGGAATATGCATCGGTACTATCCATTTTTATAGCCTGTATGGGATTATTTGGTCTCGCCACTCTTGCTGTCGCAAGGAGAACCAGGGAAATAGGGATCCGTAAAGTTCTGGGTGCCGACATCAGGGGCATCGTGATGTTGTTATCCAAAGAATTTATTGTACTCGTCTTCATAGCTTCCCTGCTGGCCTTTCCCATGGCATGGTGGGCATTGAACAACTGGCTGCAGGATTTCGCTTACCGGATCAATATCCCATTGATGGCTTTTATAGGTGCAGTATTGCTATCATTAATAGTAGCGCTGGCAACGGTAAGTTACCATGCGATACGGGCGGCACTTGCCAACCCGGTTAAAAGTTTAAGAACTGAATAATAATTTATCAAAAGAAAATCATGATCGAACTCAAACATATTTCCAAATGGTACGATATCGGCGGCCGGCCCAATTTTATTCTTAAGGATGTAAACCTCCAGGTGGAAGAAGGTGCATTCATTTCGATCATGGGTCCATCCGGTTCCGGTAAATCAACCCTGCTGAACATTATTGGCATGCTGGATCAGCCATCGGAAGGGGAATATCATTTCAACGGGCAGTCTGTTTATTCGCTCAAAGAAAAACAGCGTTCCCAGTTATTTAAAAAGAATATTGGTTTCATCTTCCAGGCTTATCATCTTATTGATGAACTCACGGTATATGAAAATATAGAAACGCCTTTGCTCTACCAGGATGTGAAATCAAATGAACGTAAGGCCATGATTGCCGATGCGCTCGACCAGTTCAATATCGTTGGCAAAAAAGACCTTTTCCCATCACAATTATCAGGTGGACAGCAACAGTTGGTTGGAATTGTCAGGGCGCTGATCACGAGGCCGAAATTATTGCTGGCAGATGAACCTACCGGCAACCTGAATTCAAAACAGGGAGAGGAGATCATGGATCTTTTCAGGAAGATCAATGAGGAACAAAAGCTGACCATCATCCAGGTGACCCATTCAGAAAAGAATGCCGAATACGGCAACAGGATCATTCACCTGCTGGATGGCCGCATAGAATCCATTCATGAAAATTCCATTAAAACCATTTAAGATGAAACGTGTTTCTGGTTTTGTGCTTCTGTTGTTTGCCCTCCAGGTTTCAGGGCAAAACCGTTATAGTTTACAACAGGTAATAGATTCTGCACTGGCGAATAATCTCATTGTCAAACAAACAGCATTAACCATGGAAACTGCCAGGGTCAACTGGAACCAGTCCAGATCGAACCAGTTGCCTAACCTGGTTGCTGATATTTCCCATGGAATCAATACCGGCAGAAGTATTGATCCATTTTCAAACACTTATGTCAACCAGACCGTGAACAGGGCAGGTTATTCCATTGGATCTGACGTGACTTTATTCAATGGGCTTGCCTTGCAGAACAGGGTACGTGAAAATGCAACCATCTATGAAGCGGCCCGCATGAACTGGCAGCAGGAGAAGAACAACCTGGTATTGAACGTAATGCTGGCTTACCTGCAGGTTTTAAATGGTGAGGACCAGGTGCAGCAGGCCATCAGCCAGGCTGCAACGAGTACGCAGGCATTGGAAAGACTTAAAGTGATGGACAAAGAAGGAGCCATCAGGCCTTCTGATCTTACTGACCTCAAAGGTCAGCTGATGAATGACCAGCTGGCCCTGCTGGATGCAGAGAACAGGCTGGAATCTGCCAGGCTTTTATTGGCTCAATGGATGAATAAACCTTATGATCCTCAAATGCAGCTTGAAAGAATTGACCTGGATGAAATGCTGGCGGCATATCATCAGACTTCAGAAGATGTATATAAGGAATCTCTTGAGAATTTTTCCCTGGTCAGGGCTGCCGAGCTGCAGACAAAGGCTTCAGGTTATGCTTTGAAAGCAGCAAAAGGCCAGCGTTATCCAAGTTTGTATTTTGGTGCAGGGATGAATACGAATTATTCAAGTCTCGCTCGTGATGCCATGCAGGAAAAAATTTCCTACAGCAGCCAGTTAAAGAATAACAGGTTTTCTTCTATCGGCATAGGTGTGAGCATCCCCATCTTCAATGCATCCATTGCAAAGAACCGTGTGAAACTTTCCGAGATCAGCCTGGAGAATAACCGGCTCGCGGAACTCGAAACTAAAAGGCAGCTCAGGCAGTTCATTGACCAGGCCTGGCTCAATATGAAAAACAGTTATGAACGTTACCAGCTGTTGCTGGAGCAGGTGAATGCTTACCGTGAATCCTTCAAGGCAGCGGAGGTCCGCTTCCAGTCAGGTGTGGGCACGTCTGTGGATTACCTTAATGCCAAGGACAGGATGGACCGCTCCAACATCAACCTGCTGAATGCGAAATATGATTTTGTGCTGAGAAAGCGGATCCTGGATTTTTACAGGGGGAATTAAAGGGGGGTATCATAGGATAATTTGCCATCAATGATCCTTGCAGCTGAAGTATAGGGATGTTCCTTTGCCTTTCCCACATCCATAATATGCAGAACTTCCCAGCCAATGGATTTTAGATAATCTGAAACCAGGGAACGGTGACAACTCCACCATACTGCTTCTGAACACATGTAAGCAGTGTTGTATTTTAATCCGGCTTCAACGAGCTTGCTGATACCATGTTGGAAATTTTCTGTTTCCATATAATCTGCATATGCGCGGAAAGCAGGATGGCGCCAGGCGGTATTTTTACTGTCCTTATTTGCTTTTCTCCTTCCTCCAAGATCAATAAGGTGGAGGTAGCGGATATTTTCTTTAGCTAAGGACCTTTCCAGTTCAGGTTTATTGAAGTGCGGGTATTTTTTAGATCCGGGGAACATACGGATATCAACGAGCAATTCGATATTGAAAGATTTCAGGATGGATATAAAATCTTCCAGGGTTCTGTTTGAATGACCTATTGTATAAATGCGTTTTTTTTCATTCATGATTGTTCCATGCAGGCGGCACGCAGGCTTTGCATGTAAGCAAATCCTTTGCCACGGGCAAAGGCAACATTTTTTTCAGGGATCATCAGGGTGTCGGGATAACTGTCAATAGCACGACTGACACTTTCTTCCCTGAGTATGTGCAACATGGGGTAGGGAGAGCGGTTGGTATAGTTAGCTGCATCGTTGGGGTCACTGCCTGAGAAAATATAATCAGGGTGAAAGGATGCTACCTGGTAAATTCCTTCATAACCATGTTTCTTCAATTGCCGCTCAGCGGCATCAACCAGGTCAAGGTAGGTATCAAATGAGTTGAATTGTTCAGGTAAAATGAGGAACATGGTTTCAATGGCCGGTTCGGCATCCATTTTTTCCATGCTTTCTATTAAGATTTTCAAAACATCATGTTTATTGTCTTCAATTACTTCGAAGAAAATGCTGTTCTTTTTTACTTCTCTTGCTGCGAAGGGGCAAAAATTGCAACCTACTACAACATCGAGGATCCATTTTTTTGTGTGGGTGATAATTGTTTCCTTATTAATCATATT
>CBDUBK010000275.1:0-4202 GCA_965365375.1 uncultured bacterium
GTACCAATGGATTCGTATACGAGGAAAATATAAATGCTGCCTACCTTAACCTGAGTACTCCGTTAAGCAAAAAACTCAGCGCACAATTTGGCCTGCGACTGGAAAATACCGTATCAAAAGGTTTTTCTGATGGCTATAAAATTGAAAACAATACCATCGTAGCAACGGATACTTCATTCACCCGTAACTATACCCAATTGTTCCCTACTGCCTTTTTTCAGTACAAGGCCAGTGATCAACATAACTTCGGTTTGAATTATGGCAGGAGGATCCGCAGGCCCAATTATGAAAGCCTCAATCCTTTTATAGAATACCTTGATAAATACACTTACCAGCAGGGTAATCCAAACCTGAAGCCACAGTTCAGTCACAATATTGAATTGTCCCATACTTACAAGGGTTTCCTCACAACAACTGTCAACTACACCAGGACAACCGATATCATCCAGCAGGTACTTGACCAGATAGAAGCTACCAAGGAAACTTTTGTACGCCAGGATAATATCGCGAAACAAAGACAGTACGGTATCGCAATTAGCGCCAACATGCCTATTACCAAATGGTGGACCAACAGTCTTTATATAAATGTATTTAATAACCGTTTTGAAGGTATAGTTGGAATAACCCCTGTGGTGATAGAAGCCACATCACTGATGCTGAACGGTTCACAGCAATTTAAGATTAATAAGAACCTCACCGGTGAGTTGAGTGGATGGTTCAGAACCGCAGGTATAGAAGGTGTGTTTGAATCACGTCCAATGGGAGGCCTGAACATTGGTTTCAGCCAGCAGGTGATCAAAGGAAAGGGAACGATCCGTCTTGCAGTGAGGGATGTATTGTGGACACAGCGTTTCGGTGCCATTTCAAAATATGGAACAGTGGATGCCACCATCCGTGAGCGCAACGATTCAAGAGTGGTAAACCTTGGTTTCAGTTACCGCTTTGCCAAAGGAAAGATGAACGGTGGCCCCAAGAAAAGAAATAACAGCAGTGATGAAATGAACCGTGTAGGTGTAGGTAATTAATTCAATCAACAACGAAGCGGCCCGCTTAGCGGGCCGCTTTAACAAATTTTCACAAACGGGGTTCCTGGTAATCCTATTCTACCGTTGGTGTATTGGCATCACCTAATTCCCCTTTACAACAGTTTATACAAGGTTTGTCACAATTCAGTCAACCAGGCCTTGATCAAATTCCATATTTGTAAGAGTTTCGAAAACCAAAATCAAAAATCTCATGAGAAAGTATTTCATCCTGGTTTTGTTCATGGCCTGCAGCCTGGCCATGTTTGCGCAAACCACGCCCCGGATCTCCGGAACAGTAAAGGATGATGCGGGCAAAATTTTAGCTGGTGCAACTGTATCCTTATTGAAGGCTGCAGATTCTTCACTTGTTAAAACAGCTGTCACAGATAAAGAGGGCCTCTATGAATTTGCCAGTATAAAAACCGGCCGTTACATTTTATCCGTTTCATCGGTAGGTTTCACAAAAAAACTTTCTGCTGCTTTTGATTTTTCTGAAGCTGACATACAGCTGCCCGATTTAGTGGTCAATCCAGCCGCAAGGAATATGAATAATGTAACCGTTACCGCGGTTAAACCTTTTATAGAAACCAAGCTTGATAAAACCGTAGTGAATGTTGATGCTTCACCAACCAGTGCAGGGTCAACCGCTCTTGAGATCCTGGAGAAATCACCGGGTGTAATGGTCAATAATGATGGGGTGATCAGCCTCCGGGGCAAGCAGGGTGTGATCGTGATGATGGATGGAAGGCCAACATATTTATCAGCAGCTGATCTCGCTACCTTATTGAGGAATATGCCTGCCTCTGCTCTCGAAACTATCGAGATCATGACCAATCCTTCCTCCAAATACGATGCTTCAGGTAATTCCGGAATAATTGATATCCGTACCAAAAAAGGAAAGAACAATGGCTTTAACGGAAACATCATGCTTGGCGCAACTACCAGTATCTACAACCTGGACGGCACCCTGTATATGATGCCTAAATCACAGAACAGCTTTAATTTCAATTACAGAAAAAACAGTGTCAACATATTTGGAAATTATAATCCCAATTTTTTCCGTGGCCGTAATACCATGGATATGGAGAGCAAGCAGATTGATGCTGCCGATGGATTGGTAAAAGGTTATACAGACCAGCAGACCCGTTTCAAATTTGCCAATTTTAATCATACCCTCAAGCTGGGCATGGACTGGTACGCGAACAAGAAAAATATTTTCGGTATCGTAGCCAGCGGCCTTTCTGTAAATGGTCATCCCACTCCGGTTACGGTTGCCAATATCAGGGATCTGAATAATAACTTACGCAGGCGCCTTATCACTGAAACAGATAATGATATCAAATTCAAAAACTTCACAGGAAATATTAACTGGAAACATACTTTCGATTCTACAGGGCGTGAACTCACAGCGGATTTTGATTACGTTACATACAGCAATGTTTCAGACATGTTCCTGTTCACGGATATCTATGATGCTTCGCTCAATAAGATCGGCCACACAGAATTACGGGGACACATACCTGCTCATATCAACATCTATTCTTTCCGCACGGATTATGTAAAGCCATTCAGGAATGGTAAGATTGAGATGGGATTAAAAGCCAGCTGGGTGCGTAATGACAATATGGTGGATTATGAGAACAATAACGGCGGCGGGTGGATCAAGGACCAGATCCGTTCCAATCATTTTATTTACGAGGAAAACATCAATGCCGCCTATATCAATGTGAACCGCCAGGTGAATAAATGGACTTTCCAGGGTGGGTTGCGTGTAGAAAATACGAATGCAGTAGGTAACCAGGTAACTTCAAAAACAAGTTTCAAAAGAGACTCTACCAATCTATTCCCGACAGCTTTCATCAGTTATGCACTGAGCAAGAAAAGCACCTGGACGATTTCTTATGGCCGCAGGATACAGCGTCCAAACTACCGTGACCTGAATCCATTTATCTTTTTCCTCGACACGCTTTCTTTCCGCCAGGGAAATGTTTTCCTGAAACCACAGTACACGCATAATGTTGAACTCAGTCATGCTTTCATGGGTAAGTTCATCACCACGCTTAGTTATAATAATACAGATGATGTGATCTCCGAAATTATCAAACCCAAAGAGGGCAGCGGAGGTGAGATCAGGTTTCTTACACCGGATAACGTGGCCAATTTTACAAACATTGCCTTCTCGGTAACTGCGCCTTTAAAAATTGCGAAATGGTGGAACCTCAATGTATTCGGAAACGTTTACAACAATCATTATAAAGGTGTTTATGATACCATTGATATTGACCTGAGGTTTACTTCCTTCATGCTCAATATTACCAACAGCTTTACCATTGCCAAAGGTTTTACGGCTGAACTCAGCGGGTTTTACAGGCATAAATCCGTAGAGCAGCTCACCAGGGTTGATCCTTTGTACCAGATGAGTTTTGGACTGCAGAAGCAGGTCATGCAGGGCAGGGGTACAGTGCGGTTGAATGTGAGGGATCCGTTTGCATGGCAGGAATTTTCAGGATTGAACCGTTACGGGTACGTGGATATGAAATTCAGAAGCCGTCCTGATATCCGCCAGGTGACAGCAACCTTTACGCTGAGGTTTGGTAAACAAATGCAACAACAACAACAGCAACGCCGCAGGGGAAGTTCCCAGGAGGAACAGAACCGTGTAGGTGGTGCGGGATAATAACTCTTTAGTTTTTCTCATGTGCATGTTCGGCCCCTTTTTCCAAAGGGGCTTCACTTTTTGGTACACAGGCCTTGGACCATGGTCTATGGTCAGTTTTTCTTTACATTTGAATTTCAACTTTCACCTATGCCCTCATTTGATATTGTCAGCAAAGTAGACGCCCAGGCTCTCGATAATGCGGTAAATGTAACCACCAAGGAAATCACCAACCGTTTTGATTTCAAGGGTTCCCATGTAGTGATCAACCTTGATAAAAAAGAATTCAAACTCAACCTCGAGACCGATGATGATATGAAAATGCGCCAGCTCATTGATGTACTTATCATTCGTGCCCACAAACAGGCCATTGTCGAGCACGCCGGGGATGTTGTTGATGCAGACGTCAGCGGATCCGAGCCCGGCCGGGATGGTCGGGAAGTTGCTGAAGTCGGGACGCGTCGAGGCGCCGAGGGCGGCCGTCAGCTCTTCGACAGCGCCGAGCTCGACGAGCTCGGGGG
>CBDUBK010000276.1:0-4201 GCA_965365375.1 uncultured bacterium
TAACAGGCTTCAGTATCCGCATGATAACTGAGCAGTTGGCTGATACTCTGGCTGATGAAAGGCCCTACTGTTTCCGCAAGCGCCCTGTCATCATAATAATTGATATTCCGCCCGTCCTTTACAAAACCTAACGGGCATACAGAGCCGATAAAGAAATCACCATAAAATTTTTTGGGGCCTCCGTATGCCGCTATCATTTCATAAATGAATTCGGCCGACAATTCTGACTGGTCTTTGAAAGGATGTTCTATTCCGCAGATCTGTTTCAGCTGGCGTGGCGCTGTGAAGTTTACACCGGTAACTCCTGCACCAAACCGCCCAGGATTGATGCCAAGAAAAATTTTCCTGGGTTTTGTATCCGCATAATATCGTTGCAAAAATTGCTCAACCACCTCCATTACCACAGGATCCTTCTGAGGATACAGCCATTCAATGCCATTTGGTAATACCGGTGGTGGCTGCAGGTTTTTATAGAAAGAATAAAGGTGAGATGCCCAGTTCATTGTAAAATAAGGGGCTAAGCTAGTTTAGAATTCATGACCAGCATCAACACAGATATAGATCAGCATGGCTGGCAAGAATATTGACTAAGTCCATACCCATCGCAATTTCAAAAGAATATATTTAATGAACACATCTATATACCCGGGTAAACCCTATCCATTAGGAGCTACCTGGGACGGTGAAGGAGTCAACTTTGCCCTCTATGCTGAAAATGCCACCGGGGTGGACCTTTGCCTTTTCGAAACACAGGACTCAATTGTGGAGTCCGTCAAGGTCAGGATCAAGGAAGTATCCCACAGGGTATGGCATGTATATGTACCCGGACTCAAACCCGGGCAGCTCTACGGTTACCGTGTTTACGGACCTTATGAACCACAGAACGGGCACCGCTTCAATCCCAATAAATTACTGATCGATCCCTACGCCAAGTCAATTGCCGGTACCATCCAGTGGCATGATGCGTTGTTTGGATATGAACTCGGTCATGAAGACCAGGACCTGAGCTTCAGTGATGTGGACAGTGCTCCATACATACCTAAATGCGCGGTGATCGATCCCAATTTTGACTGGGAAGGAGATAAGCCGCCCGGCATACCTTATCATAAGACCATTATTTATGAAATGCATGTTAAAGGGTTTACCCAGCTGCACCCTGATGTTCCTGAAGAGATCAGGGGAAAGTATGCGGCGCTGGGTCATCCTGCCACCATCAAATACCTGAAAGAACTTGGTGTAAACGCGGTAGAACTTATGCCTGTTCATCATTTTGTGAACGACAGGCACCTGAGGGATAAAGGCCTTTCCAATTTCTGGGGTTATAACTCCATTGGATTTTTTGCTCCCGATGCACGGTATGCCAGTTCCGGGAACCAGGGAGAGCAGGTGATCGAATTCAAGAACATGGTGAAGGCGCTGCACAAGGAAGGAATCGAGGTAATACTCGACGTGGTGTACAATCATACCGGCGAAGGCAACCAGATGGGACCTACTCTTTCTTTCAGGGGCATTGACAACAGTGCCTATTACCGGCTCACAGAAGACCGCCGTTATTATATGGATTATACCGGCACCGGTAATACACTTAATGCGCAGATGCCGGTAGTGCTGCGCCTGATTATGGACAGCTTACGGTACTGGATACTCGAAATGCACGTGGATGGTTTCCGTTTTGACCTGGCTTCAACGCTTGCAAGAGAACTGCACGAGGTGGATAGCCTGGGTTCATTCTTCGATATCATTCACCAGGATCCCGTGATCTCACAGGTGAAACTGATTGCGGAACCCTGGGATATAGGCGAAGGTGGTTACCAGGTGGGTAAATTCCCTGCCGGCTGGGCAGAATGGAATGGCAAGTACAGGGATTGCATCCGCGATTACTGGAGGGGAGCGGACAGTATGCTGGGAGAATTTGCTTTGAGGTTCACCGGGAGTCCCGACCTCTACGAAGACAATGACCGAAGACCGACAGCCAGTATCAATTTTGTTACCGCCCATGATGGTTTTACTTTGAATGACCTGGTTTCCTACAACGAAAAACATAATGATGATAATGGGGAGGATAATAATGATGGCGAAAGCCATAACCGCTCCTGGAACTGCGGCGAAGAAGGACCCACCCAGGACCAGGATATTCTCGCCCTCCGCCAGAAACAGAAAAGGAACTTCCTTACAACGCTCTTTCTTTCTCAGGGTGTTCCCATGCTGGTTGCGGGCGATGAGATCAGTCGTACGCAGGGTGGAAATAATAATGCCTATTGCCAGGATAACGAAATCTCCTGGATCAACTGGGACAGCATGGATAAGGAGCTATTGCATTTTACACAACAGCTGATCGCGCTGTATAAAAACCATGACGTATTCTCCAGGAAAAGATGGTTCCAGGGTCAGCCGGTTAAGGGTGTAGGCCTGGAAGACATAGCCTGGTTCCTTCCCGAAGGGGATGAAATGAATGAAGAGAACTGGTCGCATGATTTCGCTAAATCACTGGCTGTTTATATGAATGGCCATGGCCTTCGCAGCATTGATGACCAGGGAAGGAAGATCACCGATGATAGCTTTTATATCATATTCAATGCCTACGAAGGAAGTCTTGATTTCAAACTGCCTTCAGATAAATATGGTGATGAATGGATCAAGGTACTCGATACGCATGAAGGAGTTATTAGCGAGGATGGAGAACGATATGGTGCAGATGACCTGGTGAATGTGCAGGGCCGTTCAGTGGTCTTATTAAAACAACCGTGAGTATGAAGCTGGATATAAACAGCAGGAGCATAGGAGTGAATTTTAAAAACGGGTGGGCTGAAATTTTACTGTGGGCACCCGGGGCTGCGCAGGTTGATATCAGCTTTGGAAATACTTCTATGCCCCTGAATAAATCAGGAGAAGGTTACTGGTCTGGCAGAACAGACCAGCTGCAGGAAGGAATGCTTTACCGCTTTGTATTGAATGGCGATACCAGTTTGCCGGATCCTGCATCTGTTTCGCAGCCTGATGGCGTACACGGGCCTTCCATGGCGCTGGATCTTTCCACATTTAAATGGCATGACGGAGATTGGAAAAATCCGGCGCTGAAAGAGTATATCATTTACGAATTGCATACCGGTACATTTTCAACAGAAGGGAATTTTGAAGGCATTGAAAATAAACTGGCGCATTTACAGGAGCTGGGAGTGAATGCCATTGAACTGATGCCGGTGGCGCAGTTTCCCGGTGACCGCAACTGGGGTTATGACGGGGTCTATCCTTTTGCCGTGCAAAATTCTTACGGTGGAGCAAAAGGATTGCAGCAACTGGTGAATGCCTGTCACCAAAAAGGTATCGCGGTGATACTGGATGTGGTGTACAATCACCTTGGCCCGGAAGGAAATTATCTCTGTAACTACGGACCCTTTACCACGGATAAATACAAAACCCCCTGGGGAGGTGCTATTAATTTTGATGATGCCTGGTGTGATGGAGTGAGGAAATATTTTATTGAAAATGTGCTGATGTGGTTCAGGGATTTTCATGTGGATGCTTTGCGGCTTGATGCCGTTCATGCCATCCGTGATTTTAGTCCTGCACATATATTACGGGAGATCAGCGACGCGGTTGACCAGCTAAAATCAAAATCAGGAAGACAGCATTATCTGATTGCTGAACTGGACCTGAACGATACAAAATATATCAACCCGAAAGCGCATGGTGGTTTTGGAATGGATGCACAATGGGTTGATGAATTTCATCATGCACTCCGTGTAACCGCCGGTGAAGCCAGGTCGGGATATTATTCTGATTTTTCAGGCATAGAGCACCTGGCAAAAGCCTACCAGGATGCCTATGTATATGACGGGCAATTTTCCGAACACCGCAAAAGGAATTTTGGTGTGAAAGCCGCCAATGAAGGGCAGCAGTTCATTGTCTTTTCTCAGAATCATGACCAGGTTGGTAACCGTGCCCTGGGTGAAAGAACCAGCACGCTGGTAAGTTTTGAAATGCAAAAACTGCTTGCAGCAGCCGTGATGCTGAGTCCTTACCTGCCGATGTTATTTATGGGAGAAGAATGGAGTGAGCCGCATCCTTTCCTTTATTTCGTCAGCCATACAGATCCTGAACTGGCCGAAGCAGTAAGAAAAGGAAGGAAAGAAGAGTTCGCGGATTTTTTCCAGGAAACACATACAGAAGCACCTGATCCAATGGCGGTGGAAACCTTCAA
>CBDUBK010000277.1:0-4190 GCA_965365375.1 uncultured bacterium
TTTAAATTCAATCGCCGCGTCACTCATGATCAGGCTGATGCCTTCAAGTTTCATTTCCGTATAACCGTATGAAGAAAGGAACTGCATCCTTGCTTCATGACAAAGAGAGAGAACAGTATCATTGCCTACATGTCCTCCATAATTGAGATCAGTGATGCGGATGGAAATCAAAGTGGAAAAAGAAAAATCAGGAGGCAGAACAATCTTTACACGGCTCATGGCCAAGATTACTGATTTTCCTGCAGATTCCTGAGCATTTGGAGTACGCCTGTGAAGTCGGAACTTACAGCGGATGAAGCAACACGGCTTTGAAGGTCACGGATCTTTGCCCTGCACACCATTTCACGTGTGGCACATTCGAATACATCGTATAATTTTTTAGGGAGACGGCCCACATAACCATCATCGTCAGTATAGGTCATGTAATTTTCATCAGCATCTGTAAAGGAAAACCTGCGCTGGTTGTTTACTTGGGCAGGAGCGTATTCCAGCATCGCAATCGGACCAGGATCCTCGTCATCATACTGGCTGCTGCTTTGTTTTCTTACAGGCGTTTTGTTGATGGTAATATCCTGGTCCTCTTCCGTACTGGCCGGGGTGGATCCTGTGTCGGGAACAACTTCAACAGGTTTGTTCCGTGGAATGATGCCCGCATTCACGATGCCAGGGGTTATGGTTTCATTGTTACCGGAATTGCCAAATGGAAATACGAGGAAGATAGCGATGACCACTGCTGCTGCAGCTGCGATCCAGGCGAACTTCTTCCTCCTGCTACTCATTGGAACAACCATGGTCTCCATTGGATTATCAATGATAGCGGAAGCGATTTTATTCCATGCGCCTGGGGGTGGTGTTGATTCGTATTGTTGCAATCTTCGTGGGAAATCAAGTGCATCCTGGTCCAAAGCATCAGCAAGCCGCTCCCAGCTTCCGGGGGGCGGTGGCAGTTCAAACTGCTGTAACCTGCTTTTAAAATCTTTGTCCATTATGGTACCTGTTTTCTTTTATCAATAAAGGATTTCACCAGATCCTGTAAAATCAGTTTGGCCCTCGACAATTGCGACTTACTAGTGCCTTCGCTGATGCCCAGGAGTTCCGCGATCTGCTTATGGGTATATCCCTCGATCACGTACATGTTGAATACCGTCCGGTACCCTGGTGATAATTGTTGCACCAGCTGGATAATATCTTTTTCAGCCAGCGTGTCAAGGACGGAAAGATATTTTCCTTCGACCGTATTTTCTTCGGTTTCGGTGATGGGTTTGAGGTAGGTTTTTTTCCTGAACTGCTCAATTGCCGTGTTCACGAATATGCGCCTGATCCAGCCTTCAAAAGAACCTTCACCCCTGAAACTCCCGATTTTGTTAAAGATCTTGATAAAACCCTCCTGCAAAACATCTTCCGCTTCCTCGGCATTGCTGGCATAACGCAAACAAACCGCGTACATTTTCGGGGCATACCGTTCATACAGTTCCTGCTGCATTCTGCGGTCTCCCTTCAAACATCCCTCAATTAAGTCGGAATCTGAAAATATTTGGTTGCCTGCGTTATTCAATTTATTGTTTTAATGTGATCTGATTCAAAAATGCTACCAGCAAATCAGCAGCTTTGCGCCTGTGACTGAAGCGGTTCTTGGTTTGCATATCCATTTCAGCGAAGCTGAGATCTGATCCGTCCGGCACAAAAACAGGGTCATATCCAAATCCCTGCCGGCCTTTTTGCGTATCAATGATCCTTCCTTCACAGGTTGCTTCAAAATAATGTTCCTTACCATCGAGCACGAGGCAAAAGACTGTACGGAACCTGGCAGCCCTGTCCTTTATTCCCTCGAGACGGGATAATAGTTTATCAATATTTTTCTGAAAAGATTTTTCATCCCCCGCATACCTGGCGCTGTGCACACCTGGTTCATTGTTGATGGCAGGCACTTCCAGGCCCGTGTCTTCGCTGAAGCAGGAATCACCTGTGAGCTGGTAAATGATTCTCGCTTTTTCCGCGGCATTTTCATGAAGCGTATCGTGCGGTTCGGGGATATCTATATCAATGCCCGCTTCCCTGAGACTGATGATCTGCATTGAAGGCGGCAGGGCTGACCTGATCTCGTTTACTTTATTCTGGTTGTTGGTGGCGAAAATGATTTTCATCGGCATCAGATATCAAACATGTTTTTCAGGCTATTCCACAATTTTTGTTTCAGTGTCTTATCCTGCTCGATTTCCGTTAGCGAAGGACTGTATAAATATTTTCTTTTATCAAAATCCTGCACCTGGAACCAGGGGAAATTAATGGGCAGGCCTATGCTCAAAGGATCCACCTGGAAGAGTAAGACTTTCTGAGGTTCAAGCTGCCCGAATGTTTGCGGGACCTTTGAAGCCCCATCAGGATGAAAATTAACTACAGCGATATCTGCAAGGCTCAGTTTACATGCTCCAAGAATTGAAGAAAGAAAATTCAATTCCGTATCCGGGAGGAAAGGCATTTGCTCATGATTCACCATTACCAGAATGTTCTTTTTGTTATTGCCGAGAAAGCGTGTAGTGGCAGGTTCTGGTACAGTGTTGGTACTTGTTTCAACCAGCACATCCCCGTACAAATCAGTGAGCATAGATGTGTTTAGTTGAATGGTATTTAGTGTCATTTTAACAGGGCTTAGTTAACAAAAGGTCTGCTCTTTTTTTTGTTTCTTTGCCGCTAAATTATATTTATTATGATTGCTGCTATGGATATAACGGTTAATAAAGTGGAACAGAGCAAATTACAGGGATTCAGCCTCGAAAATCTTCCCTTTGGAAAATTCTTCACGGATCATATGCTTGAAGCTGATTATGAGAATGGAGAATGGAAGAATGCCGAGATCAAACCCTACCAGCCACTTTTAATGAGCCCTTCCCTTGCAGCACTTCACTACGGCCAGGCCATATTCGAAGGAATCAAAGCATACCGTGATGCATCAGGCAATGCTTATATTTTCAGGCCGATGGATAATTTCAAAAGATTCAATCTTTCAGCTGAAAGAATGGCCATGCCTGCTGTGCCTGAAGAAATCTTTATGGAAGGTATGAAACAGCTGGTGGCTCTTGATAAAAACTGGATACCGCAGAAAGAAGATCATTCACTTTATATCCGACCCTTCATGTTCTCCTCAGATGAACTGATTGGTGTACGTCCTTCAGAGAATTATAAATTCCTGACCATACTCAGTCCAACCGGCCCTTATTACAATGCACCCATGCGCATTTATGTTGAAGAACATTTTGTACGTGCCGTTCCGGGTGGTGTGGGATATGCCAAAGCCGCGGGTAATTATGGTGCTGCCATGTATGCCACAGCGCAGGCAAAGAAAAAAGGTTACGACCAGGTTTTATGGACAGATGCTTTTGAACATAAATATGTACAGGAGATCGGTACCATGAACGTGATCTTCATTATTGGCGACAAAGCCATCACTCCTGACCTGGGCGCGGGTACCATCCTCGGAGGTGTTACGAGGGACAGTGCCCTTACCCTGCTGAAAGAAGCCGGCTTTACTGTTGAAGAAAGAGCTTTGAGCATTGATGAGATCATCGATGCCTATAAATCAGGAATTCTCTACGAGGTATTCGGAACAGGTACAGCAGCCACCATTTCCATGATCAAAGAATTGCGTTACAAGGATTTCGTCATGAATTTCGAAGTGGATAAATGGAAGACCGCACCTACCATCAAAAAATGGCTGACCGATATCCGGGAGGGCAGGAGAGAGGACAAATATGGCTGGATGGTGAAAGTGGGTTGATCTGACCATTTGATAATGTGATGATTGCCGGTTTTTGCTCCCACATCTAAGAGCATACTGGCTGAAATGCCAATTTTCCTTTAAAAAGCTTAAAAATTCTAAATAGGGGTTTCAGAAATCCAAATTCTTTCCCCTACCTTTGCCATCCCAAAAATTAAAGGTTTGTAATGCCTACTATTCAACAATTAGTTCGTAAAGGAAGAGAAATTATACGTGCCAAGAGCAAGTCAAGGGCACTTGACAGCTGTCCCCAGCGTCGTGGCGTTTGTACCCGTGTATACACTACTACACCTAAAAAACCGAATTCAGCCCTCCGTAAAGTGGCTAAAGTCCGTTTGACCAACAAGGTAGAGGTGATCGCTTACATTCCGGGTGAAGGCCACAACCTCCAGGAGCACTCCATCGTGCTGATCCG
>CBDUBK010000278.1:0-4186 GCA_965365375.1 uncultured bacterium
CCATTCTTTCCCTGTTTTTTGTGATCATTTATTTTGTGATGAAGCTGAAGCGAAGGGAATGATGTGCTGATAAAGAATTGAGTATTTCAAAGCAGATTTGATTTAAGTTGAATCAAGTTTCCCCTTATCAAATTCACTTCCTGCCGGATCAAATAATAAAGGGATGATACCTGTAATTGTGAATAATCCCGTGAACAACGGGTGCAGAATAAGAAAGCTTGAAATTTGGATGGGGCTATTCTAAAATCTTACCTTAGGTATACAATTGAAAAACGCAGTAATCCTTCAACAGAAAACTGCGGGTAGAGTTCCTTCAAAAGAAATCTGCCAATCAATGGGAAGCATCGGGTTAGTAAGTATTGGCTTAGGCCATTATGTATGAACTCCGGTGCTTTTTTTATGCTTCACTCCTTCCCTGCCTTACTTCCATTGTTTTATTGCGGCCTGAAGCTGCTTCACCGGGTCCGGCTGATGAACCCTGGCTTTCCGCAACATTGCCAGATTCTCCCCTGGTATCCAGGTCTTCACCGGCATCAATCATTGGGACTTCATTACCTGCTGTGTTTTCATCCGGGGTTTCAGGATGATTGGATTGCATATCGCCTGGCATATTTGATTGCATGGTTTTCATGATTCATTATTAGAAGGACCGGTCATGCCTGTCCCTGATATATTCTTCAATCGCTTCTTCATCAAATCCAACTTCCTGAACTGCTACGAGGATATCATCTACAGGGTAATTCAATTTTCTTGATAAATTCCTTACCTCGCTTTCATTTGAAGAAAAAATTCCAAACCTGTCTTTGCTATAATTCATGGTTAAGGCTGTTTCTAAAATCATACCAAATAAAAAAACTACCATGATCCAGATTTCGTGGCAGAAAAAAAGGAACAAAATGTTCCTGTATCAAATTTCAGCATGCAATAACATTCCTGAACTATATACTGCTTCTTTCATAAAGATCATTGAGCGTTTGCCTGTCTAAACTATGAACATGGCGTGTTGAACCCTTTCGTTCCTCTTCCGGCTTGTTATCTCTTTGGCTACGGGCACTACGTCCGGCATTGCTGGCAGCATCCCGCTTCAGCCCTTCGGTCTTTCTATCCCTCTGGTTATTTGGTTCCAGCCTTGACATATTATTGGTTTTAGTGTGATAGGATTATTCTCGCAAAATCATGCCGTAATTGAATGTAAGCAATGATCATCACATCATCAAAACGCTTTTAAACGAGATCATTTTTGCCTTCCCCGAGCCGGGCGGATTCCCCTTCATCAAGGTCATCATTCGGACTATGTGCACTGAAATCCACATCTTCTTCCATATCCTGTTCCGCAGAATCGTGCGCACTCAGGGCTTTCTGTTTTTCTTCTTTTGAAATTTCATGTGGCAGGGGGTTTTCATGCCTGCCTTCCCCGGTTTCTTTTCTTTTTTCCATAAAGCTGTTTAGCTAAACTTCTCCAATTGCATGCCGCTTTCGGATAGATTGAATAGCTTCAGGGAAAAATTAAAATGCCATTCATATCGCTTGAAAATTTATCCCAAAAAATCATTATTGAGGGTTATGAGGCCAGGGCCATACATACGGGTACCATGACTTTTATGTACTGGACGGTTAAAGCCGGTGCGTCCATGCCACTTCACAGTCATTTGCACGAACAGGTAGCGCATGTGCTGCAGGGAAAATTTGAACTTGAATTGAACGGTGAAACTAAAATTCTCGAGCCCGGGCATGTAGCAGTGATACCGCCTTACCAGACACATGGTGGCAGGGCCATTACTGATTGTTTATTGCTTGATGTTTTCCAGCCTGAAAGAGAAGACTATAAATTCTGATCAGTCCAGGCGGAAAATATTGTCTGCCTTGTTTACATCAGGCACCCAGGTACTTCCAAGCTTTACTTCGCGGATCTTTTTTACAGAAGGAATATTAATACTGATCGTTTTATTTCCCTTTTCCCATACCGCGATTGATCTGTGAATTTTTTCCGTGGTGTTATCTGCATAAGTGATCACCAGGTCTACAGGAACAGGTTTATTACCCTTTGAAATGATAACCAGCTGCGCAGTTTTCCCCTGTTGCTTCACAGAACTGATGGCAAGATCGGCATACCCGGCTTCGTAGAACCATTTCTGCCAGAACCAGTTCATGTTTTTCCCGGCACCCTTATTCATACTGTTGAAAAAATCCAGTGGCATCGGGTGCTTACCATTCCAGTTGCGGATATAGTGATGAAGTGCTTTTGTAAAAAGGCTGTCACCAAGCATATCCTTTACAAATAAATATCCCATAGCAGGCTCCGGGTAACTATTGGTGAAATAAGCAGCTGAAGTTTCTGTAGAAAGTGTCATGATCGGCAGATCTGCTTCCTGGCCCATATGTCTTTCCGTTGGCAATACACCATAATCGTCCACAATCGTAGTATCAATCAGGGGTGAAAGAATCCACTCACCAATAGTTGCCCAGCCTTCATCCATCCATGCATACTTGGTCTCGTTGGTTCCCAGGTAAAAAGGGAACATCATGTGAAAGATCTCATGCGTGGTTAACGTCACCTCATCAAACCTGGTCTCTACGGGGTTATCATTTACCATCATCGGGTATTCCATCTGGTCAAGCCCGTCAAATACCGTGATATGTGCATATGGAAAAGGCCATTTAGGGAAAACATAACTCATGTATTCAACCGTTTTATGGGCATCACCTGCTACCCAGAAATAATCATGATGTTTGGGGTTGAATACGGCATCAACTCTTGTCCGTCTACCCGTACCAGGGTCTACTACCAGTGAAGAAGACTGCCAGGTATAATGGTCACTTGTGGCAAATGCAAAATCGGGCACATTGCGTGCACTGAAATGCCAGGTGTTATAAGGATTAGCTGCTGTAATCCGGGTACGGTCATGTGTAGAGTCAATGATATTGATAATAGCTGGCTGGCTTTCTGCCTGCCTGATTTTTTCACAATAACCAGGTTGCAATACTTCAGCACAATTCTGCAGGTCACCAGTTGCCCAGACAATAAAATCCTTTGGTACAGAGATGTATGCTTCAAAATTGCAGTGGTCATTATAAAATTCCTGGTTGCCGTTGTACGGATGCCGGTTCCATCCGTCAATATCATCATACACTGCTATTCTTGGAAAAAAATATGCGATAAAATGCGCATTGGGTTCAATCTCACCCGTACGGATATGCGATTTTTTATTCAGTGTATAATGATAGTTGATTTTGAATCTTGTTTTACTCCCAGGCAGGATGACCTGCCTGTTAACCGACATATTGGTTCCATTCACCGGCCTGGATGCTGCAGCGATGTGCTGCCCGGAAGCCCACATGGAATCGATCTGGACCCCATCAGTAATATCTTCCGGATCAATCATACGCAGGCGCGGCGTTCCTTTTTTGTACAGGTTGGGATACAATTTGAAAATCACCTGCCGCAGTGTGTCCGGGCTGTTATTTATATAATCTATTTCAACTGTACCTGAAATAAGCCTGGTTGCTGGCGTGAAATGAATTCTCAGGGTATAATCAGCTGAATTCTGCCAGTAATTTTTCCCGGGTGCTCCATCAGCAGAACGGGTGCCCTTTTGGTAAGTCAGGGCGATATTGCGTGGAACAGGTAAGTCCTGCGCGTTCAGATTGAGTTTACAGATTAAAATGAACGAAGCCAGGCAGAGGATCTTCAGGATTTGCATGAACAAATAAAATTAAAAATGCGCAGAATGAATATCCGAAATGATCAATGGCGCTAAGCCAATGTTGACGTATCAATAAGTGCTACTACCTGCTCCAGGAAATGCTGGTCGGTTTCATCAAAAACATCCAATTCAGTTGCATCCACGTCCAGTACGCCTACCACATTTCCCTTATAAAACATAGGCACTACAATTTCAGACCTGGAGAGGCTGCTACAGGCAATATGTCCCGGAAATTTTTCTACATCAGGTACAATTAGGGTCTTTCCCTGTTCCCAGCTTGCTCCGCAAACTCCTCTACCCTTTTTGATCCGCGTACAGGCAACAGGTCCCTGGAAAGGACCAAGTACAAGCTCGTTATTTTTTACCAGGTAAAATCCTATCCAGAGATGGTTGAACTGCTCTTTAAGGGCCGCAGCAACATTGGCGAGGTTAGCAACGAGGTCAGGCTCACCTTCCAGAAGCGCCTGGATCTGAGGCAGAAG
>CBDUBK010000279.1:0-4176 GCA_965365375.1 uncultured bacterium
CACCATTTTCAAAAACTTCATCTTCATTATCGCTATTACTGGTAGCAGTGATCATATCCTTATCGTCTGCATCAACACCTACTACTACAAATACAAGCTGGTTATTATCTTCCATGCCCATATACACCCTGATCCCCACGCAGCCATCCTGCTGCAGAACCTGGTCAAATGCAGAGCGGTCAAAGGTTTCACAGGTGGGCAAAACATTCATTCCCTGGTAGTTCGGATCAAGGATTGTTTCCCTCATATTGCGAAAACGTGAAGTGAGGGCAGCGGCATCTTTCATACAGATAAAATGGTTGGTTGGCATAATTGAATTTTTGGTGGAATAAAGCGGAAAGATGCTTCATCCATGGCAATCAGCAAACCGTAGTACTACGCAAATTCATCAGTATAACTACGGCTGAGCAATTGCCAATTGCAAAACAGCGGCATAGAATTTTTATGTTTTTCCAAAAACAAATCATGGAGAATCAACGCGATAAAAACCAGCAGGATCCCGGCCAAAGAAATGCGGGAAGGCTTGAACAAAATTCATCCACCCCTAACGATCTTCCTGATTCTCAAAATGATCGTGAAAGACTGGAGCCTGAAGAAACATATATTGACCTGCCGGATGTAAAAGACATTCCCGGGCAGGAATTTGTTCATGCCCCTCCCCTGGGTATGATGGGTGATACAACCATCTCATCGGCTGATGAAGAAGGTGAAGGAATTTTTGAAGAAGAAGATGATGAAGAACTTGTGAGTAATGAAATATCCATCGGCAGGGATGAAAGGGAAACCCTGGAAAAAACGGATTACCTGCCAACCCGCGATGCCGACAGCCTGGAAAGAGCGGCTATGGACAACCGTGACTTTGAAGGTACTTCGCTGAATGAAGCCGGTTTTGGCCACGAACGTTCAGGCCGCGACCTTGACATTCCCGGCTCTGAACTGGATGACCGCGATGAAAACATCGGGTAAGAAGACGAGGAAAACAATGATTACAGCCTGGGCAGTTCCGACAATGACAACCTGGAAGACAGCAGGTCCTGAAGTTTGCCAGAATTTCACCGGCCCTGAAAATTTTTCAGCTTTAGCAGCTATGGCACCCGGGTTGATGCTGATCTTCTGAATTGATTTTTAAACTTTTTAAAAAGGAGGTTTTTATGTCAATCATCAGAAGAAACCAGGTTTTTCCATCAATGCTTTTTGATGACCTGTTCACCAGGGATCTCTGGAACATGGGCTTTGATAACAGTTCTGATACCAACACCACAATTCCGGCAGTGAACATCAAAGAAACACCTGAAAATTTTGTAGTGGAAATGGCTGCCCCGGGTATGAGCAAACCCGATTTCAAAGTAGAACTGGATGGTAATGTTCTAACGATCAGCAGCGAAAAAAAATCCGAAGAACAACAGAATGAGGAAAGGTATGCCAGGAGGGAGTTCAGTTACCAGTCCTTTACCCGCACCTTCCAGTTGTCCAAGGAAGTGGTGGATGCTGAAAACATCCAGGCCAGGTATGAAAACGGTGTGTTGCATTTGGTAATCCCCAAAAAAGAAGAAGCCAAACAGAAGCCACCGAGGATGATCGAGATCCAGTAAAAATGAAACAGCATAAAAAAGGAGGCCTGATGTGCCTCCTTTTTATTTAGTACTTATTTATTAATCCCTCTTCACCTTACGCTCACCGGTTTCACCGTCGATCTTGATCTTGGTATCACCGTTCTTAATGGTTACGTCACCATCTTTTTCCACTTCTTTTTTATAATCACCATTCTTGATTTTGTATTCACCATCCTCAGACTTCACTTTGTAATCATCCCCGGATTTCATTTTGTATTCATCTCCGTCGGATTTCACCTTGAAATCATCCCCTTTGTATTCCCACTCACCGTCTTCAGACCTGGCGATGTAACCATTCACCACTTTACCGTTAGAACCCCAGATGGTATCCTTTGAACGCCTGTCCACATAAACCTTTACAGGTTTACCTGTTTCAGTGTTCACCATCAATCCTGTTTTTTCATCTTTTTCCAGTTCAACAGCTTCACCTGTTGTAAGGTCAAGGTACCTGCTGTCATTGTTATCGCAGGAAAATAATCCGAAACTGACAGCACCTGCCAGTAATAATAATGTAGTCTTCATGTTGTATTTTATTTGTTCTACACCTGAGTTACAATTATCAGACCATCAAAATGGTGTTATTTTAGTGGAACAATCAAGCCTATGTATTCAACTGAGGAATTATTGCTGAAACTGCTTTGCGTGGTAGCTGTAGGCGGACTGATCGGCGCAGAAAGGGAATACTTCAGCAAATCAGCCGGTTTTCGGACCATGATCCTCATCTGCCTGGGGTCTTTTCTCTTCACTACATTTTCCAAACAGTTTGATGATGTGAGCGGAGGCAGGGTGGCTTCCAATATAGTTACCGGTATCGGTTTCCTTGGTGCGGGAGTTATTTTCAAAACTGATAACCGGGTCAACGGCATAACCACCGCAGCCACGATCTGGGCGGTTGCCGCACTCGGGATGGGTATTGCCAATGACGCCTACTGGCTGGTAGGTGTGTCAACGCTTATTGTACTGGCCTCACTGGTTTTCCTCACCAAGCTCGAATCTCTGATTGACCAGGGGAACCAGACGCATACTTACACAATTGTAAGTGATTATAAAGAAGAGCTGCTGAAGGAATATGAAAGAATGTTCCGCGAATGCAAGCTGCATTATAAAAGAGTCAAGCGCACTAAGAAGGGTGATAACATCATTGGCACCTGGCATGTGCAGGGACCGGAGAAAAACCACAACCAGTTCACCAAAATGATCCTGCATCACCCATCTGTCAAGGAATTTGAGTTCTGAATCTTTGCCAGCATGGCCCGGACCTTCTCCAGTAAAACCGTTCCGTTGAATTTTTTCATGATGCTGTATGGCGGCGTTTTCATTACATCTGCATCAGGGTAAAAAGGCTGCATATCTGCCAATGGAGCATTTCCTGTCCAGATGCTGATCACAGGTTTGCGCAATGCACTGGCAAGGGCTACCATTCCCTTGTCATAAGTAATTAAAAGTTTGCACCTCTTGACAAGGTCACCCGTTTCATTGAAACTGAACTTTCCGCAGGCATTGTAAATTTTGACCTGGTCGGCTGAACTGATCTCCCCGCCACCCTTATCACCCAGGAGGATCACCGGATGATCAATTTCTTTACAAAATTCTTTGATGTTCTTAACCGAAATTCTTTCTGCAGATGTTAAACCTCCAATCACCAGTGCGATATATCCCAGCTGGTGGGAAGCAGGAATATCTTTTTCTGAAATATGCTCAGTTGTCGGTATAAAATAATCGAGTCCCTTGCCGTCATACCTGCATATCGAATCAACTGTTTTCAAAAAGGCTTCTGCCTTGTGACCGGGGGCAAAAATTTTCTTAAGCCCTGCCAACCAGGATGATTTGGGTATTACTGGTATATGGGAACCAAGACCCTTTATGATATCCCTGCTTTCACTGTTATTCTGCAGATCAATGATAAGCTTAAAATTTTCATTCAGAAGCTGTTCATCCTCATTGAAAACATGCAGCTTGTCAATATTTGGATTGTGTTGCAGCAACGGAAAGGATTCAGCTTTGACGAGGTAATGGATTTCCGCCTGCGGCACCTGCTTCCTGATACAACGGATCACCGGGGTTGTAAATAAAATATCGCCCGGATCTTCTAGCCTGATGACAAGGATTTTCATGATGATGAATTTAATATCCCGGTAATTTTTTCATAGATCATTATGGGTGAGATCATTTTCATACAGGCGCCCTGGTTACGGCAGGTCTTATTGCCAAATACACTCGATGGCCTGCAATCGAGATCCACCTGCACAGCATTAGCCGGATCCTGTCCCCATCCATAAAATCCCAAATAGGGATGTGTGCCACCCCAGATCGAGACAACGGGAACCCCGTACAATGAACCCAGGTGCATATTGGCACTGTCCATACTCACCACCAGGTCAAGACTGGAAATATGTTTCAACTCATCTTTAAAATCCATTTTACCCGCCCATGAATCCACATTGGGTGAAATGTTTCTCCATTCCTCCAGTATCACTGCTTCTTTTTGACCACCCAGTAAAAATATTTTCAGATTCTCCCGTCCGGAAAGCATCCGGATCACCTCTTTCATTTTTTCTGGCGG
>CBDUBK010000280.1:0-4172 GCA_965365375.1 uncultured bacterium
ACAACCTCGGAGATCTCGCATAATTATCAACGTAAGAAGCATAACGGTCTGATGCCAGTTTTACGTCGGCAACCTGCACCGGGTCTACTTTAGGACCTGAAGGAATGGAACCGAAATACTTTTCAACCAGCTTCACTACCGCTGCAGGTTTTACATCACCACCAACAGTGAGCACGGCGTTGTTCGGACCATACCAGCGAAGGAAAAAGTTTTTGAGGTCGTCAACATTACTGCGGTCAAGGTCTTCCAGGTAACCGATCACCGGCCAGGAATAAGGATGCCCATAGGGATAAAGATTTTTGAGAATGTTCTCTCCCACCAGGCCATAGGGACGGTTATCATAGTTCTGTCCCCTTTCGTTTTTTACAGTGGCGCGCTGCACTTCGAATTTGGGTTGTGTTACTGCATCCAGCAAAAAACCCATACGGTCTGCTTCAAGCCACAATACAGGTTCCAGCGCATTGGAGGGAACTGTTTCATAATAATTGGTGCGGTCAAAATTGGTGGAGCCGTTATTGCTTCCGCCTGCGCCAATTGTGATATTATCGTGCAGCTTCTCCGGGGCATTTTCCGATCCCATGAACATCATGTGTTCGAAAAAATGCGCGAAGCCTGATTTGCCGATCTGTTCTCTTGATGAACCTACATGATAGGTCACATCAACATGCACCACAGGATCACTGTGATCTTCATGGATGATGAGTGTGAGGCCGTTGGGCAGTTTGTATTTTTCGTAAGGGATCACCAGGCCATTGGGGCTCTTGGTGACTTTTTCTATGAGCTTTGCCTGTGTGAAAGCAGTTGCTGTACAAAGACAAACTGCAAGCAGGAGTATGATCTGTTTTTTCATATTTAAACTTATTAGAATTTTTTTTTCACCGCAGAGAAAAGGAGAAAAAGAGATAACGCAGAGTAAATCTTGGCGATTCTTTGCGTTCCCTTTGCGGTCTTTGCGGTTAAATTTTTTATTTAATTGTTCAAACTTTAAATAAAAAACGTCCCGTGCGTACACGGGACGTTATAAATATTACATCATTCATCAGAATGCTTTTTTACCATCTACTTTATTACCATCAGCATCCAGTTCCACTACTTCATATCCCAGCTTCT
The DNA here is from genome assembly GCA_965365375.1 of uncultured bacterium. GTDB lineage: Bacteria > Bacteroidota > Bacteroidia > Chitinophagales > Chitinophagaceae > Flavisolibacter. The sequence continues at coordinate 1,111 of CBDUBK010000280.1, forward strand.
TGATGTTTTCCAGCACCTTGGCCTTGTCACCAACCAGCAGGATGTTCATCTGCTCGGGATTCAGGTATTTTTTTGCCATTTCCAGCATCTGCTCTTTGGTCATGTTCTGCAGGATCTTATTCTGCTGCTCAACATAATTCGCAGGCAGGTTATAATCCAGGATGCGGCGGATGAAGTTGGCTTTCTGGGGACCCGTTTCATAACGAAGCGCATCACCCTGTCCGATTGCATTCTTCATGAACACCACTTCTTCCTCAGTAGGACCATTCTGTGCATATGCCTTGATCTCTTTCATCACTTCTACCAGGGCACTGTCGGTTGCATTGCCCTTGATGCCTGCGCTGAATTCGAAATCACCTGAATATTCATCAGCACTGTAATTGGAACGGGCTCCGTAGGTCCAGCCTTTATCTTCACGCAGGTTGAGATTCAAACGTCCGCTGAAACCACCTCCCAGCGGGAAGTTCATCAGTGAAGTCCTGTAAAACTCACCCGTAGCATCATATTTCAAACCGGTAGCATAACCCATGCGGAACTCAGTCTGCGCACCTTTGGGAATATCCACCAGGTAAACCTTTGTCTTATCAACTGCAGGAGTTGCTTCAGGTTTAGGCAGGTTGATTTTTTTCTTTGGTAATTTATTCAGGAAAGATAATTTAGGCAGCACTTCCGCTTCAGTAACATCTCCTACAATTACTACTTTGGCATCCATGCTGGTCATATAGTTGTTGTAATAAGCCTTGATATCATCAAGCGTGATGTTCTTAACTGTTTCAGCAGTACCGTCTTCACTGATGCCAAGAATATGGTTGCTGCCATAATTCAGTTTTGCGAATACTTCACTTGCAATCACGGATGGTTGTCCCTTGCGTGATTTGAAGAATTGCGCAGCCTGTTTCTGGATCCTGTCATATGACTCCTGTGAGAATTTAGGATTAAACATTCTTTCCTGGAGAAGGGCAAGGGTTTTATCAAAATTCTTTTTGAGTGACTGAACAGAGAACATTACACCATCTGTTGTACTGGTAACATTGATAGAGCTCCCCAGTTTTTGCAATTCAACTGCAATCTGTTCCGCAGTGTAATTTTTGGTATCCTCCATCATCATATCTGTAAAGAAGGAAGCAAGTCCTGCCTTAGTCAGGTCTCCTGAAGATGCCAGGTGTCCGCCTGGAATCGTGAGGGAAAAAGTAATCGTTGGGATTTCTGAGTTCTGGGCACCGATGACCTTAGCACCGTTTGCCAGTTCTTTTTTCCAGAATTTAGGAACCTTCACTACCGGATTTTCGCCACTGCCCGGAACCTTGCTGCGGTCGAAATTATCTTTTGGTTTTGCATATTTCAAACCGGCATAACCATAATCAGGTGCTGTATATTTTGTTGAATCCGGTTTGAAATTATCATTGGCAGCGATCATGGGTTCCTGGCCTTTTGGCACCACGCTCAGGATCACGGCTGGTTTTCCTTTGATGTATTTATTATACGCGGCCATTACATCTTCTTTTGTAAGAGAAGTATAAGCCTTGAGGTTGTCAGAGATTTTATTTGGATTACCCGTGAAGGTTTCAAATGCAGCCAGTTGGGAAACCTTACCGGAAACACTCTGGAGTCCGTTGATCAGTTGTGCTTCCTGTCCGCCTTTGAATTTCTGTACATCTTCTTCCGTAACACCTCTTACCTCAAATGAATCAAGCGCAGCCCTGAATAATTTTTCAATATCAGCAAGGCTTTTGCCTGGCATGGGTGTGAAAAGGAAACTGAATTCACCGGAAAGTTCGGCAAGTGAGCTGAAAGCAAGCGCATTTACAGCCTCCTGCTTTTTTACCAGTTGCTGGTAAAGCACGGAATTCCTTCCCTGGCCAATTACCTGTGAAAGGCACTGCAGCGCGGCCATATCCTTATGATAGTTTGGAACAGTCATATAGGTAATGGTCATCTGCGGCAGCTTCGCGAAATTGTCAATATATGAAACATAGCGGTTGGCTTCGAACTGGATTGGCTGAGGCACCATTGGTTTCACCTCCGGGCCACGCGGGATCACACCGAAATATTTTTCAACGAGCTTCACCACTTCGGCAGGTTTAACATCACCACCAACAGTGATCACGGCATTATTAGGACCATACCCGCGGAGGAAGAAATTTTTCAGGTCATCTACATTCACCCGGTTCAGGTCTTCCACATACCCGATGGTAAGCCAGGAATAGGGATGACCGTAAGGGTAGATGGTTTTGGCCTGGGTTTCAAGCGCACCACGGTAAGGAACATTCTCATAGTTCTGTCCTTTTTCATTCTTCACAGTTGAGCGCTGGATCTCGAATTTTTTTTGCGTAACCGCATCCAGGTAAAAGCCCATACGGTCAGCTTCCAGCCACAGTGCTTTTTCCAGCTGGTTGGAAGGAAGGGTCTCGTAATAATTGGTGCGGTCGCGGTTGGTACTTCCATTGAGCGTACCACCTGCATCCTGGATGATCTTGAAATGCTGTTCATCGCCCACGTTATCACTTCCCTGGAACATCATATGTTCAAAGAAATGCGCGAAGCCGGATTTGCCGATCTCTTCACGTGCAGAACCCACATGGTAGGTTACATCCACATGCACCACGGGATCGCTATGGTCTTCGTGAACGATCAGTGTTAAACCATTTGGCAATACATACTTTTCATAAGGGATCACGACCTCATTGCCTTTTTTGGTAACCTTCTCCACCAGTTTCGCCTGTCCGAATACAGCCGATACCATCAGGAGAAACGAAGCAAGCAACAGAAATTTTTGTTTCATTTTTTTATTGATTTAAAGTTGCAGGAACGACAACCCATTCAAACATGATTCTGTTTAAAAAGGGGTTCCATTATATCCAAAAGATTTTTTTTGCAGGCCGGTAAATTAGGCCAAAAGCAGGTAGGAAGGATTGCCATTTATCAAAAAAGTGGAGAACCAGTTCAAAGTTTAAAGTTGAAAGTTCAAAAACAATGGCTTAAACGATGAAAAGTCATGAGAAAGTCATGGCCGTTATCAGTAGTAAACGTCAAACTTTGATTAATTACCTACCGCCTCCCCG
>CBDUBK010000281.1:0-4171 GCA_965365375.1 uncultured bacterium
GCGCTGCCACAACGTGGCCGATGCGGACATCTGTTCCATCTGCGCCAACAGCATGAGAAAACAGGATATGATCTGCGTGGTGGAAAATATCCGTGATGTGATCGCTCTCGAAAGCACCCAGCAGTTCAGCGGTACCTATCATGTACTGGGAGGTGTGATCTCTCCTCTTGATGGTATCGGGCCGGGTCAGCTTAATATCGAAACGCTGATCAACCGGGTGTCAAAAGAATCCACCCTTGAAGTGATATTCGCATTGAGCCCCACCATACAGGGCGATACCACCATTTATTATATCCAGAAAAAATTACCGGCAGGCACCCGTATCACTACCATTGCCCGCGGCATTGCTTTTGGCGGCGAACTGGAATATGCCGATGAAATGACCCTGGCCCGCAGCCTCCAGAACCGTTTGCCCATCGACAGCTACGTCTCATCAAGGTAATCCCTCTTTCCCTGCTCTCTAGCTGTTTCTCCGCTCTGTTTCTCTTTCTCTGCTTTGCAGTTCTCCCGATAAAAAACTACTTTTGCAGCATTGCAGGCGGATTTGTTTATTGTTCGGCCTTAACAGAACTAATAAACGTAGAAACTCTCCATAGGATTTCCTCGTTTATCAGCCTGTTTGCGCCAAAAAACCAATGAATTTTGAGTCAGCCTGGGTTCCGGTACCAACCGGGAGATTCATGTTTAAATTTGACCGTTATGACCGACATCCGCGAATTATTACAACACCGCATCCTGATCATTGATGGAGCCATGGGTACTATGATCCAGAGGTATAAACTCACTGAAGCCGATTACCGTGGCGAACAGTTCAAAGACTGGCCTTCCGATATCAAAGGCAATAATGACCTGCTTTGCCTGACCCAGCCGGATATCATCCGTGAGATCCATGGGCATTACCTGGAGGCAGGTGCGGACATCATCGAGACCAATACATTCAATGCGCAGAAGATTTCCCTGGCCGATTATGGAATGGAAAAATTTGCATATGATATCAACCTGGCCGCTGCCAGGATAGCCAAGGAAGCCTGCAACCTTGTGGGTTCAGGCGAACAGAAATTTGTGGCAGGTGCTATCGGGCCCCTTAACAAAACCCTTTCCTTATCACCAGATGTAAATAATCCCGGGTTCAGGGCACTCACTTTTGATGAAGCCGTGGATGCCTATTACGAACAGGTGAGTGGTCTTGTTGATGGTGGTGTTGACCTCTTACTGATCGAAACCATTTTTGATACGCTCAACGCCAAGGCCGCGATCTTCGCCATCAAAAAATATTTCCGGGAAAAAAATAAACCTGAGCTGCCCATCATGATCAGTGGCACCATTACGGATGCATCAGGAAGAACTTTAAGCGGGCAGACACTCGAAGCATTTTATAATTCCATTCATCATGCCAAACCATTGAGTGTTGGATTGAACTGCGCCCTGGGTGCAAAGGAAATGCGTCCGCATATTGAAGAACTGAGCCAGCTGGCAGACTGTTATGTTTCAGCCTATCCTAACGCTGGCCTTCCCAATGCCATGGGTGAATATGATGAACATCCTGAGGACACCGGCCACTATCTTGAAGATTGGGCCAGGGAAGGATTTGTGAATATCGTGGGCGGATGCTGTGGTACCACTCCTGATCATATCAGGCATATCGCTGAGCATGTGAAAAATTTAAGTCCAAGGCCGCTCCCTGTAGTTGAAAAAGAAGTACTGGCGGAAGCATAAGAACGGTATGTTCATTCATACCGAAGGTTATTGCCTAACAAGCTAATAGATCACAGGGCAGTCATGCTGCTGTGAATCAATTTTGAATATCATGAACGAGACAACTGTAATTAAACCGTACCTGAGATTATCAGGACTGGAACCTCTCACACTTCGCCCCGAGACCAATTTTGTGAATGTGGGCGAACGCACGAATGTTACCGGCTCCAAAAAATTCGCAAGGCTTATCCGCGAAAATAAATACGAAGAAGCGCTTTCTGTAGCGCGCCAGCAGGTTGAGAATGGTGCCCAGATCCTGGACATCAATATGGATGATGCCCTTCTGGATGGTGTAAAAGCCATGACCACTTACCTGAACCTGTTGCAGGCTGAACCTGATATCGCCAGGATCCCCATCATGATCGACTCATCGAAGTTCGAGATCATTGAAGCAGGGTTGAAATGCGTGCAGGGAAAATGTATCGTGAACTCCATCAGTATGAAAGAAGGGGTGGAGAAATTCAAGGAGCAGGCCTTCATCTGCCAGGCTTATGGCGCTGCAGTAGTGGTGATGGCATTCGATGAACAGGGTCAGGCCGATACACTGGAGAGAAGAGTTACCATCTGCGAAAAAGCTTACCAGATCCTCACCGAAGAAGTGGGTTTTGATCCGCAGGATATCATTTTCGACCCGAATATATTCGCTATTGCCACCGGCATTGAAGAACATAATAATTACGCGGTAGACTTTATTGAAGCAACCCGCATCATCAAACAAAAAATGCCCCTGGCAAAAATCAGTGGTGGTGTAAGTAATGTATCCTTCTCCTTCCGTGGCAATGACCATGTAAGAGAGGCCATCCACTCTGTGTTCCTTTACCATGCCATCAAAGCAGGAATGGACATGGGCATTGTAAATGCCGGCCAGCTGGTAGTGTACGATGAAATAGAACCGCAGCTCAGGGAATTATGTGAAGATGTAATTCAGAACCGTCGTCCTGATGCAACAGAAAGGCTGGTGAATTTCGCGGAGACCGTAAAATCAAAAGGGAAGGAAGAAACAGTTAAAGATGAAGCCTGGAGAAATGGCTCTGTTGAAGAAAGACTGAAACATGCTTTGGTAAATGGCATCACGGATTATATAGATACAGATACGGAAGAAGCCCGCCAGAAATATCCGCGGCCGCTTGATGTGATCGAAGGGCCGCTCATGGCAGGCATGGATGTAGTGGGTGATTTGTTCGGAAGCGGTAAAATGTTCCTTCCACAGGTGGTGAAGAGTGCACGTGTGATGAAAAAATCCGTTGCCATCCTCACTCCCTACATTGAACTGGAAAAAGAAGAAAGACAGAGAGCACATACCGCCGCCGGTACTACCAACGAAGAACAGGCAGGCGCCGCCAAAGTATTGCTGGCAACTGTAAAAGGTGATGTGCATGATATCGGGAAAAACATCGTAGGCGTAGTGCTGGGTTGTAATGGTTATGAAGTGATTGACCTGGGTGTGATGGTGCCTACAGATAAAATTCTCGAAACAGCTGCAAGGGAAAAAGTGGATGTAATTGGCCTGAGTGGACTGATCACTCCTTCACTTGATGAAATGGTGCACGTAGCCCGTGAAATGAAGCGTCGTAACATGACGCAACCCCTGCTGATTGGTGGCGCCACAACTTCCCGTACACATACTGCCGTAAAGATCTCTCCTGAATACGACAATGGTGTGGTATACGTGCTGGATGCTTCCAGGAGTGTTACGGTGGTGAGCAATCTTTTGAACAAGGAACAGAAAGAAGATTTCCTGAAGAATACAGGAACAGAATACGAAGGACTGAGACAACAGTTCCTCAACAAACAAAAAACCAAGGTGCTCATTCCTTATGAAGAAGCCCTGGTAACCAAAGAATACCTCGACTGGAAAAATTACCAGCCGGTGAAACCACAGGTAAATGGTGTAAAAGTGTTTTCTGAATTCGATTTGGGCACTATCGCTGAATTTATTGACTGGGGTCCCTTCTTCATCGGGTGGGAAATGCCGGGAAGATTTCCTGAAGTACTCACTGATAAGATCTTTGGTACTGAAGCTACGAGACTGTACAATGATGCGCAGAAGATGGTAGCGCAGATCGTAAAGGAAAAATGGTTTACAGCAAGTGGTGTGATCGGTTTCTGGCCGGCAAATTCAAATAATAAAGACACGGTAACGCTTCAGACAGAAAAAGGCGAAGTGAAACTCGAGTCATTGAGGCAGCAGTTGAAAAAAGCAGTGGGCCAGCCTTCATTCAGCCTCGCTGATTTTGTAGCACCTGAAGGAAGCGTGCAGGATCATATGGGAGCATTTGCGGTTACCATCCATGGAGCAAGGAAACACATTGAGCGTTTCATCAGCGAGAATGATGAATACAATAAGATCCTCGTCCAGATCCTGGCCGACCGTTTTGTGGAAGCTTTCGCGGAATGTCTTCACCAGCAGGTAAGA
>CBDUBK010000282.1:0-4171 GCA_965365375.1 uncultured bacterium
CAGGGTAGGCAATATTAATTTGTGAAAGGAGTTTTAAGGAAATGAGATTAACTCTTCTGCTTATTTTTCTCACAATATTTTTTGCATTCAATCTTCCTGATCCGGTTGTTGAAAAAGAAGAAGCTCAGAAAGCCTTTCAATACCTGAACCAGCTGAGAACACAGCCTGAAAAATTTGAAGCACGGTTTCCCTTCCTGGCAGGGCTTATACCCCGGAAAGCTTTAAAATGGAATGATACCCTGGCCAAAGTAGCCGAGGCCCGTGCACTGGACCTTGCCAAAAGAAATTATTTCGGTCATGTGGATCCGGAAGGATTTGGTGTCAATTATCATATCAACCTCGCAGGATATAAACTCCCTGCGGAATGGACAGCAGAAAAAAATGCGAATTATTTTGAATCCCTCAGCGCAGGTAGCATTTCCGGTGTGGATGCCATTGCCAATTTACTGGTTGACGCGAGAACGCCTTCATTAGGGCATCGTAAACATTTACTCGGTCTCACCAGCTGGGATTCTTCACTTGTTGATATTGGAATTGGATATGTCAATGCCCCTTCTTCTCCTTATTCGAGTTATGCCTGCGTGATTATTGCAAAGCGTAACTGGTAATCCTGTAAATTCATGCTCACAAAAACAGCCTATGATAAAGAGATGGGGCCTTTCCCTTTTTTTAGTTTTAGGGGTCCTTATCGGGCAAGCGCAGGACCTCAGCCTATTCCAGAAAAAAGTTTTTGTTCATAACGGTGACAGTTTGCTCTACAGGCAGCTGCTTCCGGAAAACTATGATCCGGGTAAAAAATACCCGTTGATCGTTTTCCTGCATGGTGCCGGTGAAAGAGGAAATGATAATGAGAAGCAGCTCGTGCATGGTGCAAAACTTTTCCTGAGAGATGACATCCGCAAAAAATTTCCGGCCATCATCATCTTTCCGCAATGCCCTGCCAACGGATGGTGGGCGAATTATAAATTTTCGCGCGACAGTGCAGGTAAAACAGTTTTTATCGTGCAACCTGACCAGCCTGCAACCAAACCACTTCAACTGGTTGAACTACTGGTTGCGAAATTCCTGGCTTCGGGAGAGGTGGTTAAAAAAAGAGTTTACGTTGGCGGGTTGTCCATGGGTGGAATGGGCACCTTCGAAATCACCAGACGTAACCCCAAATTATTCGCTGCTGCATTTCCGATCTGCGGCGCTACCGATGCGGCTGTTGCACCTGAATTAAAAAAGATCAGCTGGTGGATCTTTCATGGCGCCAAAGATGATGTAGTACCCCCTGCTTCTTCAATTGCCATGGCGGATGCTTTGAAAAAACTTAAGGCAGATGTGAAGTTCACCCTCTATCCTGATGCCAACCATAACAGCTGGGATCCCGCTTTCGCTGAGAAGGACCTGCTTCCCTGGTTATTTTCAAAAAAGAAATAGTTGATCATGTATTTAATAAGCTCTATCCGGTTTACCATCCTTCTTGTGATCCTGCAAAGCTGTACGATGCAGTACCGCGAACCGGCGTCTGAAGTGGTGGTCAGCTCACCTAACAATGAAGTGGTATACCACCTGGTGCAGAGAAGCTTCTATGATTCCAATGGTGATCTTCATGGAGACCTCAACGGGTTAAGATCCAAACTGGATTATCTCCAGGAACTTGGTATTACATCCGTGCTTTTATTGCCTTTGTATGAATCCATTTATTACCACAACTATTTCACCGGCGATTATGAAAAGATTGATGAAGAATTCGGAACAAAGGAGGATTACATCGCCCTTGTAAAGGATATGCATAACCGCGGAATGAAACTTTACATGGACATGGAGACGCAATATATTACGGAAGATCATCTCTGGTGGCGTGATTCCTATAATAATCCTGCATCGCAATACAGCGATTACATCTATTATAAAGGACCAGGCAATACCAATCCCGAGACCATCATTTTTGACCTCACGGAATTACGGGGTTATAATGATTCGGTGCGCAAGATCACAACCATCAATCTCAATAATGAAAAAGTAAAAGAATATTTTACGGGTTTGTACAAACATTGGGTCGATCCCAATGGGGATGGTGATTTCAGTGACGGGGTAGATGGTTTCCGTTTGGATCACATGATGGATGACCTGGATAATAAAGGCAGGTGGACCAACCTGTTCCAGAATTTCTGGAAGCCGTTGATCAGTAAATTAAAAGCGGTAAATCCTAAACTGGTTTTTATTGCCGAGCAGGCCAACTGGGCTTCGCTTGGCCTCGATTACCTGGAAGAAGGACTGGTTGACCGGGTATTTGCATTCAGGATCGCGTTCGAGGTCCGCAATTTCAATAAAACGAAACTGGAAAACATGGCGGATTCCATTTTCGGATTCACGCCAAGGGATAAACAGCAAATGCTTTTCCTGGAAAATCATGATATGCCCCGTTTTTCACACGTGGTACAGAAAGATCCCGGTAAATTAAAAATTGGTGCCGCCCTGAATTTGTTGCTCGGCGGTATACCAACTATTTATTACGGGCAGGAGATAGGCATGTACGGGTCAGGCGGATGGAATAAATGGGGCATGACCGATGCCAATGAGATCCCGGTTCGCGAAGCATTTGAATGGTATGCCTCCGATACAACAAAGGGTATGTCGTTCTGGTATAAGAACACAGGTCCGTGGTGGGATAGTACCAATGTGAAACCGAATGATGGAATTTCGCTGGAAGAGCAACAGGGTGATCCTAATTCACTCTGGAATTTTTATAAGAAAACGATCGCGCTGCGTAAATCCAATCCAGCTATCGTTGATGGTTTGTACCAGACCCTTCCCAATAATAATGACAGTGTTTTCAGTTTCCACCGTTACCTGAATGACCGTTCAGTAGTTGTGGTAACTAATTTTTCCGCACAGCCACAGGCTGTCGAAATTGATCTCACCGAAAGTAAAAAAGAACTGGAAGGTGATGCCAGGACTTTGATGGGTAATGCAAAACCCGGTAAGGAAGGTAAAAAGATCAAGGTGCAGTTGGCACCACATGAAGTGGCGGTTTGGGAATACAGGAGATGAGACCTTGTGATAATTTGACGATTTATGGATCAAGCTTATTTAAATAATCCTGTCGATATTTCTCCAGATTTCCGGCAGACCGATCATGAATATTTTATTCCCGGCCAGTTAACTGGGTTTGATGCTGCAAAGGGTAAGGGAAAACTGCAATGGCGGTATCACCGGTACCAGTTCGACTGGTTCTTCAACAAAATCGATAAACATCTCCAGCAGAGCGACAACAAAGGAGCACCCTTCCAGGATTATGACCTGCATCCTGCCTGTGATCTTTCAGTGGAATTCACGGGTCCCCGGACCATCAGGCTGCGGATGAAAACGACTACTGCCTCGCAGAAAAGGGAAAAATCAATCATGCTCATTGAAGAACCAGGGCATTATAAAACAAAAGTTGAAGAGCAGGATGGCGTGATAAAATATGCAACTGAATATGGTGCAGTTATCATTCAAAAAAATCCATTCAGGCTGGAGATCCTGGATGCCGCTGGCAAAAAACTAACTTCCACGCAAAGTATTGATGAATTGCAGGCCATGCATTCCAAGGCCATGCCTTTTTCATTTGTCAAGCGCAGTACAGATTATTCAAGAAGCATTGCTGCGTCCTTTTCACTTTCTCCCGGGGAGAAGATAGTAGGGTGTGGTGAATCTTTTACTTCATTGAATAAAAGAGGACAGAAGCTCGTGTTGTGGACCGTTGACGCGCAAAGCACAGCTTCATCGCAGATGTACAAACCCATTCCTTTTTTTACCAGCAGCAGGGGTTATGGAATGTTTGTGCACAGCAGCGCGCCCATGAGTTTTGATTTTGGCCATGCGCATGATGGCAGTCTTTGTTTGTACAATGGTGATGATGAACTGGACCTGTTTATTTTCCTGGGAACACCAGGGGAAGTTTTGTCTGCTTATACAGAACTCACAGGGCGCCCACCATTGCCTCCCTTATGGTCTTTTGGTTTGTGGATGAGCCGCTTCAGTTACAAATCCCAGGATGAAGTGATGAGCGTGGCATTCAACCTGAGAAAGTCAAAAATCCCCTGCGATGTAATTCATATTGATGCAGGCTGGTTCAAAAAAGGGATCAATTGTGATTTTGAATTCTGCAGGGAACAGTTTCCAGAGCCGGAAAAAATGATGG
>CBDUBK010000283.1:0-4167 GCA_965365375.1 uncultured bacterium
TGTATCTGATTTGCCGTTGACGGTCTCAATCTTAATGAAGCGGTACATGGAAGTATCCAGCCTTTTGATCTCGCTTTGCAGGTAATTGCTTACGGGAAAATAAGCGGAAGTGTCTTTCGGTGGTTCCTTTTTCTGGCTTTTACAACCCATGAAAATCAATAATGGCAGGAGAATGGCGGTCCATTTGTTCATTTGGTAAAATTACATTTCCGTATAAAACGAAACCCTGCAAAGATTGTTGCAGGGTTTCAATAAGCAAGTAGTTCGTGTTATTGCCTGTTAAGACCTAAGCCGACTTTCAAACCAAAATCAAAAAGATTTTCCTTGACAGGGTATTTTTTTACAAAGCTGGACAAAAGCTGGTAACGCACCTGCGGACCAACCTGCCATTGCAGTTTGCCGGTAGAATAGGCTACAAAGGTTTCAAGACTGGTATTTACATTCCAGCGGCGGATGAGCCATGGAACTTCTGCGTAGTTTTTATAATCCGTAGAGATCAGGTAAGCCCTGTCGCCCAGCACATAGGTTGGCTGAATCGTGGAAGCGATACCAAATTCTACTTTCTGGTCACCCTTGATCTTGAATTCAATTCCTACAGGAGCAGAGATCTGGAAGTAAAAATTCTCCAGCCAGTTGGCTTTATAACCAGTAGGTGTATTGCTGTAATTCGTTACACGGTTTACAGAATCCATTCCATTACGGTTGTTCAGCCTGATGGTAGCCAGTTGGGTGGAGGAATTAAAGATCTTGATATCGTACCTGTTCACATTAAACTGCACTCCTGCCCTCAGCTTGATATTTTTTGTAAGCGGGTATTTGGCAGCCAGTCCCAGTTCAAAACCAAAATCAGGTTTATGTGTTACAAAATTATTGATGTCATAGAGGTTCTGCTGGGTAGATGGGATGTTTGCCGGTGATACCGATTTGATATAGGCTTTATTCTCACTCAGTTTGCGGTAGCTCACAGTAGGAGTGAAATAAACCTGGGATTCCAGTTTTTTCTTTTTCCTGGGGGTAAAACTATTCAGGACACTTTCAATTGACATGGGATCAATAACGTCAGTATGCCTGGATTCAACCAGTGGTTTTACGGCAGCCGTTAGCGGGTAGCTATCATCCACCACAGTACCTCTGAATTCATTTACAGCACCAGTTGCCTGGCTGGTAGCGGTCCCGTTATCACCGGGTAATACTGCCAGGTTTTCTTCCTGGTAAGCAGAATTGCCGGGTGTGTTGTTATTGACGATCGCCGGAATAAATGGCTTGAAGGAAAGTGTGGCTGAAGTGCGGTTAGCAGGCTGGTTCAAAGCTGTGGCCTGGTCATCTGTAGAGGGCTCATTGGAGGAAGTGCCTCTTGTTTCCTGGTTTCCCGTGGCCCTTGGATAAGCATCCATCTGGATCACAGGTGCAGTTGCAGTTCCGGCATTTTCCAGCACTTCGTTATTTTCATTCACCAGAAAGTATCCTCCCGTGGTGGTCAGTAAAAGTCCAAGGCCTATCAACAGTCCGCCTTTCCTGCGCTGGCGCCTGAAGTGATTTGAAATCCCCTTCCACACACTGTCCGAAGGCAGCATGCGCAACCCCTCGGCATTCTGTTTCAGGAAGTCCTCGAAGTTTTCATTTTGTAAATTTCTCTCCATTGTCAGTCGTTATTTACGGATTGGGTTATCTGCCCGAAGCAGTCATTAGCATTTTTTCTTTTGGCTTATACATGATGTTCTTTCTCGTCAGCACATCTTCCAGCATGGCCTTGGCCCTGGTATACTGGCTCCGGCTCGTGCTCTCTTCAATATCCAGCATCTGCGCTATTTCTTTGTGCGCATATCCTTCTATCGCGTAAAGGTTCAGAACGGTTCTGTAACCCAGCGGCAATAAACGGATACACTCCACGATTTCCTTTGCCTGGATAATGGATGGAATACTTTCTTCACGGACCTGGATACTGGTGGCATGGATGAGATCTACGCTTTCATTGAACCGTTTGTTCTTCTTGAGGTGGTTGATGCAGGTATGAACGATAATCCGCCTGATCCATCCTTCCAGTGATCCACGGTTTTCGAAAGTGTGGATCTGGTAGAAGATCTTGATGAATCCTTCCTGCAACATGTCTTCTGCATCTTCCCGGTTATGAGCATAGCGATAGCAAACCACCAGCATTTTTGCGCTGTACTTCTGGTACAGGGCTTTCTGTGCTGAAGGGTTGTTTTTAATACAACCTTGTAAAATGGCTTCCTCTGTCATAATCTCACTTTGGTTGCCTCCAATTTAAGACAATTATCCCATGTAAAAGCTGCATGGATTGTCGGGGCATGGTAAAAAAAGAAGGGTTGAAACTATTTGTAGATACGGATTTCCACCGGCCCGGGTTTCAAAAATGGTCTTTCATTTTAGAATTGGTCCATCATTTAACATGATCTGCCTTTTTCAGCTGACGGATCCTCTTAGGTCCGTACCAGAGCCAGATACCGGAAATTACCAGCATCAGCAGGCTGAGTCCCATGATGAGGGTATACCCGGTCTTGAATCCTTCATTGGAAGTTCCTATGAGGTCATCAACAAGAGAGCCATCATGAAGATCCTCGATAAAATCACTGGAGCGTTTTTCAATAGAGAGAAGGGCTCCTGTGGCACAATCAAGCTGCAGTCCCCAATAGTGATCCTTGTAAACAAATTTGGCTATACCCTTATCCGGACGGATATCAATACGGTCCAGTGCAGTTGATAAACCAGGAGCGATTGAATCATGCAGGTAAGCTGTAGCCCTGGCATTTAATGCGGCGGCTGACATCCACTGTCCCAGGTCTGCAGTCTGGCCTTTTTGGGTGGGAGCCAGTAAACCTGTTTGTTTTTTAATCCCAAGTAATAATCCTGTCACTGCTATCAATAAAAAAAACAGGAATAAGGCAACGGCCAGTTTTCTGTGAAGCCAGCGGAATGCCCTGATCCATTTTGCCTGTTGTTTGATTGGTACCATAAAAAAAATGGAGGCAGCCGGAGCTGCCCCCTTTGTTTTAAAAATTAGACCTTAAAGCAACGATCCAGTTGCGGCCTGGTGCCGAAAAACCGGAAGCGAAATACCTGTAATTGCGGTCAAGGATATTTTCCACGCCCAGCTGCAATTGCAGTCGTGGATGGAGTTGTGCCGATGATTTGAAATTGAGCGTGTACCAGGAAGGAGTACCATCCACTGTGGCATATTGCGCATTGTCTTCACCAGATGGATTATAGTCTTTGATCTTTTTCCAGCCATTGAAAAGCGTATAAGCTTCAGCGGAGAAACGTTCATGCGTATAAGCCAGCGCTGCTCTTCCATAAACAGGCGGAATGTGATCCAGTGGCACTTCGTTGCTCTTTCCATAATTCAGGCGGCCATATGTATAATTGATGGTGCCTGAAAACAAAAGCCTGCTGGTAAGATCAGCTTTGAAGCCTGCATTGACACCGCGGATAAAAGCCCTGTTCACATTCTGGTTGGCAAATACCCTGCTCCTGAATCCATTGTACATTACAGAATCCTCACCGTCAAGCTGGAAAGGAGAAAGTGCGATGGCATTGGAGAAAATGGTATAAAATCCTCCCAGTTCAACCTGCAGTTTATCGAAGAACCTCATGCTCACTCCCAGGTCTGCATTGTAAGTGTATTCAGGCTTGATATCAGGATTCGGAACCACCAGCTGCCTGGATGCAGTATTGGATTCGAAGATCCTGGCCAGGTCATCCACATTGGGTGCCCGGAAACCTGTAGATAACCCCGCATTGATGCGGATATCATTCCTTGGCATGTAAACCAGCCCGATATTTCCTGTAACTGCTGAATTATCCTGTTTGATCTCTGTATAAGGAAAATTAAAAAAGGAATTGTCAGCAATAGTGGAATGCAGGGTGTTGGCCTGGAAACGGATCCCATCGTTCAATACAAATTTTCCTTTTCCGAACTTGAACAGGTGTTGCGCGTAAACACCATAATAATTCATATTGTTATCACCATTGGGATAACGGCTGTCAATAGCCGAAGTTGCGCCGGTGAGGGTATTCTTCCGGATACCCTCGGAATGTACCTCGTTCAATTGCGCATCTGCACCAATGATCAGCTCATGTTTTTGCCAGAGTTTCCTTGCATCCGCTGTTACCGCAATCACATCCAGCTTTTCGTAACGGTTGTCGAGC
>CBDUBK010000284.1:0-4150 GCA_965365375.1 uncultured bacterium
AATTGTAGCAATTCAGGAAAAGTTAAATCCTTATTTCTAAATTGCCTGTTAACGATTGCGCTTCAAGTGGATATTAGATAAATTAAATTTATCCTTTAAAATTGCTAAAATTCTCTCGTTTCTATTTGTTTTTCAAACCCCCAAAAACAATACGCTACGTGGTCTGATTTTTGGATAAATAGTACGGCTGTGGCCGTATTATGAGCAGATTAATTATTATTTCAAACCGCCTCCCTTTTGCCATCGAAAAAGAAGGAGAGGAGATACAGGTGCGCCAAAGCTCCGGCGGACTGGTGTCCGCCATCAAAAGCTATTTCGAAAAAACAGGTTCTGATACCAGTTATTCTGAAAGGATCTGGGTAGGAAGCATGGATGCCTCAAAAGAAGACTGGGATGAAGCCAGGAGGGTGGCAGACTGGCCACCGGACTTTAGTATCCTACCCATATTCCCGGAGAAAAACGCTTATTCCAATTATTACAACGGTTTTTCCAATTCTACAGTGTGGCCTTTGTTCCACTATTTCCCTTCCCTGGTGGAATTCAAAAAAGAATATTTCGAAGATTACCGGAAGATCAACCAGCTTTTTGCTGATACCATTATCGCCATGTACCAGCCCGGTGATGTAATCTGGGTGCATGATTACCAGCTGATGCTGCTGCCTGATATGATCCGCAGAACACTTCCGGAATCAACCATCGCTTTTTTCCTGCACATTCCTTTTCCTTCCTACGAGATCCTGAGACTGATCCCTACCGAATGGAAAAAGCAGATCATGCAGGGATTGATGGGTGCCGATCTTATCGGTTTTCATACCCATGATTATGTGCAGCACTTCATCCAGTCTGCTAAAATGATCCTCCAGGTAGAAAGCCAGTTCAACAGCATTTATTATGGTAACCGGATGGTGAAGGTCGACCAGTTCCCTATAGGTATTGACTATGATAAATTCCGTGCAGCCTGCGTGGATGAAGAAGTGGTAGGTATCGCCACCACCCTGGAAGAAAAATTCATGCAACAGAAAATGATCTTTTCCGTTGACAGGCTCGATTATACAAAAGGACTGAATTACCGGCTCGACGGGTTCCAGGTTTTTTTAGAAAGACATCCTGAACTCAAAGAAAAAGTGGTCTTCATCCTGAATGTGATCCCGTCAAGGGAAGACATCCCAACCTACCACGAAAGAAAGCGGATCGTGGAACAAAAGATCAGTCGGATCAACGGGCATTTTTCAACACTTCACTGGCAGCCGGTGATCTACCGCTATAATCATCTTAGCTTTGAAGAATTATGTGCGCTCTACCAGTCGGCTGACATCGCGCTTATCACACCCTTGCGTGATGGAATGAACCTGGTGGCCAAGGAATACATAGCCAGCTGCATTGACAAAGGTGTGCTGATCCTGAGTGAACTTACAGGCGCCGCCAGTGAACTGAATGAAGCGGTGCTGGTAAATCCCACTGACATTGAAGAAGTGGCGGATGCGATTTACAAGGCCTGGACCATGCCTCTTGTGGAACAAAGAACCAGGCTTTCCTATATGCAGCGCAGGCTGGCTGAGTATAACGTATATAAATGGGTGAATGATTTTCTTGACCAATTGATCAGTACTAAAAAAGACCAGGAAATTTTGAAAGTAAATATTCTAACCGAAGAACACGCCAGGCAGATCGTTTCCGAATTTGAAAGATCTGAACGCAGGTGCATCCTGCTGGACTATGACGGGACCCTGGCGCCCTACCAGAAACTTCCTTCCCTTGCGGCACCAAGCGATGAACTGATCAACCTGTTATCTGAACTCACCAACGATCCTAAAAACGAACTGGTGATCATCAGCGGCCGTGATGCCGATACCCTGGAAAAATGGCTGGGAACCCTGCCCATGAACATGATCGCTGAACATGGTGCCTGCGTTAAATACAAGGGTGATCACTGGAAGGAACTGGTTACCATCAATACCGAATGGAAGGAACAGGTAAGGCCGATGATGGAATTATTTGTTGACCGTTGTGCCGGTTCTTTTATTGAAGAAAAGAAAAGCACACTTGCCTGGCATTACCGCAATACCAATAGTGAGCTTGGATTCATGCGTTCGAGGGAATTAAGGAATAACCTTCTCCAGTTAACCACCAATACATCCCTGCAGGTGGTGGATGGCAATAAAGTACTGGAAGTACGCATGGTGGGTGTTGATAAGGGCGCTGCAGCTACCAGTATGCTGGCGCACATCCAGCCGGATTTTATCTTATGCATCGGTGATGATGCCACTGATGAGGATATGTTCCGCGCGCTGAAAGACCGCGGCCATACCATCAAGATCGGCAGGGCCAATACTTCAGCCCAGTTTACCATTCTTTCACAAAGGGAAGTATTTCCTTTTCTCAACAGGTTTATCCGTCCAGTTGCTTCGCGCAACCTGAATTATTCCTGACCTGTTGTTCCCATCACGGATTTGATCATCAGGAGGGGAACAATTGCCCACTGGGGACGGTTCTGCAATTCATTATTCAGATGCACCAGTGATTTTTCGAGCAGGAAACTATGGAGTACGGTTTCCATATGCTGCTGGTCTTCCGGAACGATGGCTGATCCTTTTACTTTTTCCATATAAGCTCTCATGAAAAAACCGCTCATATAATGAGCCCACTGTCCCGCAAATGGCAACAGCGATGGCAACTCGGTCCTTGAAATATGATCATTGGCGAAGAAAGCTTCATAGGCTGTATAGTGGAAAGAGGTGATCATTTCCGCTACATCCCTGATGGGTGAACGTTTGATACGCCTCGTGCTGAAACTCCGGTAAGGTTTGCCACCAAAATCCTGGATCACGATATCCTTACCGGTAAGCAAAAGTTTTTTGAGACTGTAAGTTCCATGCGTCCTTGTTTTGAGAATATCCAGCTTGGTTGCATAAATATTCTTCAGCTTTTTTAAAAGGAATTCTTTCTTTTCCAGCAGGGCACCTGCTTCTATTTTTCCTTCGTCCGATAATTCATCGAACTTCCTGTTGATGCCATCAAAACTTTCCCTTACCAGCGATTGCATGGTTGAGAAAAGGGATCGTTGGTAGTGTAATGAATATTCCTCCGGTTTAAAATCAGGTTCTTTGGCATCCGCGAGCAAAAGATGCAATTCAGCTGTGCGTGTACCGACCAGGTTTGCCAGTTCGGCGGTACGGTTTCCCAGTAAACCCTGCAACTCAGGAGAGAGTTCTTCGAAAGAAGCGGGGCTAATCAAATTTCCTTCCAGTTCATGTGGATCAAATGAATCCTTATTCCGCGCCAGGATCCGCTCTGCAAAATTGTTAAGCCTTTCCATCATGAAGGAACGCCCGTCACCATGGTTCTCGATCATCACCTGCAATAGCCCCATGTAAACAGGTCCCCTGTGAGTGGTCCATTCGATATTTCCCAAAAACGGAGGCACGTGCGGATAAGCAGCTTTTTCAGAGAGGTAGGTACTGAGTTCCACATCAGGATTGATGATGGGATCCACCTTGCGGTACATCTTCAGGAAAAAGCGGTTATCATATGTAATGGAAGTATTGAATTCATCACCCGTATGCATTTTTGAGAGTACCTGGTTGTGTTTCGATACATATTCTGAAACAGGTTCTTTAGACCGGAACATGATCGTGTCTTCACCGGCACTGATCTCCTGGCCTGCACTTAAATTACGGATGAGGAACTGGTGCATTTCGGAAGTATAGAATGCATCACAAAGCATGTATTGTTTGTCACCGATCTTCATTTGCGCTATGATTGCTTCGGGGCAACTCAAAGCGATCTTCTGCGAAGCCTCCTGATCCAGGCAGGTAACAGCTAACTGGTAGGTCTCCGGCAACCCGCTTTCATATGCCACATCCACCAGTAATAAATAAACCGGTCTTCCTTCAACAGGTAAGGGCACATCATTCTGGATGATCATATGAAAGATCTTACGGTCGCGCCCCTGGTACCATTTTCTTTTAGGTAAAAAATCAGGCAGCACTTTATTCTCGAGTACCGATTTCATTTCAGGTTTCATGAGGTCTTCCCATGCATCCAGTTCAATGGAAGGCATCTGGTTGACATCATCTTTTTTATACCTGATTTTCTGAAGCGAATACCATTGGAAGGAGTGGGGCGCCAGCGTGAAAAAATAGGCGCTTTC
>CBDUBK010000285.1:0-4135 GCA_965365375.1 uncultured bacterium
TTTCCGGGCGGTCGCTGCTGTATTTAAGTGCGTTATCGAGCAGGTTAAAGATCACACTTACCAGGTGGAGCCTGTCGCCCTGCAATATGGTATCATCACCGGCCGTGATGTTCACAGTGGCATGATGCTTTTCAAACTGCAGGCGCATGGAAGATGTAACTTCCTGCACCAGCTCTTTCATATCAAGTGTTTCATATTTCAGTTCGATTTCCTTTTTCTCAAACATCGAAAGTTTAAGCACCTTGTCAACCAGCAGTGAAAGTCTTTGCAATTCATTGGCGGAGATATCAAGATATTCCCTGGTCCTTGCCGGGTCCATCGTTGCATTAAAACTTCTTAGTGCTTCGATAGCAACACTCACCGTTGCTATTGGTGTCTTTAATTCGTGGGTGATATTACTGATGAATTCATTTTTGATGTCCGCCAGCCTGCGTTGCTTTAATAAATTGCGGTAGAGCAGCGTGAAGGAGAGTAAGGTAAATCCAACAAGGAAAAATGAAAAAAGGATGGGAGCTGCAATTCTTTTTAACAGAAAGCCGGTGGTATTGCCAAGGTCTATCCTGTAAGTGATGGGATTCTGAAAGCCCAGCGTGACCTCGTTAAAAACAGGTTCCCTGCTTTCGCGGGTTGCAACCCTGCTGATGGTAAAAGGTACATCCAGGTTCTGTTCATCAAGCCGTTTTGCATATGCCACTTCAAGTTCTTTCACTTTAATGGAATCCTGCATGGAGTCCACATCAAATAAAAACTGGACAAGGCGGTCACGTTTGCCACCGGGTATGCCCCTGTTGGCAATGCGCAAAGTATCCACCCTGTTGGCTTCCCTGAATATATAAGTCCCGGTGGAATCTCTGAGTATGGAAGTATGGCCCGAATCTTTGTATTTCTGCACCATCACATTCATCATGGAAACAAGCTTCTGGTTCATTACGCGTGTCTTCCGGCGGCTGTTGGTATCCACGTTCATGATGATGCGGCCTGAAGGTTGCCCGCTGTCCTGGTCTATGCGCAGTTTGGTTGCCTGCAATTGCCCTACTGTTTCGCGGAACAACATATTGGTCTGCCTTTCCAGCGTTCTCTTTTCACGGTCATATGCTTTCTCCAGCCAGTAATACTGGAAGGCAGCGATGGCTGCAATGGTAAAGACCATCAGCATCGGGAGCCATTTGATATTTTTCAGCTGGTGCATCCCAACAAAATTAGCCCTTTCAATTGCCGTCCATAATGGCTTTAACCATTATTAACGTAGTTGCAACGACTATTAACAGCATCTACGATAACCCTCGTTTACATTTGTTAAAAATGATCACATCATGAATACGCTGAAGACCAAAACCATTATGATGAAACAATACCTGCTTGCTTGCTCCCTGTTTTTTTCACTGGCAGCCCATGCCCAGGTAAAAGAAGGAAGGGTAGTTTATGAGCGCACCTCGCAATTACCCATACGTGCTTTCAATATTGATCCCGCGATTGCTGCACAGATGCCAAAATCAAGGGTTGACCAGTTTGAACTGCTGTTTTCTCAAAACAAATCCCTCTGGCAGTTTTTGCCCAGTACCGAAAATGACGGTGATGCGCAAACCCATCAGAGTGGTGGCATGGTCATCCGTTTTGCAGGTGTGTCCAATGATATTACTTACCATGATTTTGAATCTGCCAGCCGGACCGACCAGCGCGAAATTTTTGAAAGGACATTTTTAATTAGCGACAGTATCCGGAAGCAGGAATGGAAACTGTCAGATGAAACAAAGTCCATCCTCAATTACACTGCACGTAAAGCCACTACTACAAGAGTTAATTCCAGTTCACGCATGTCGATGGAAAATGGTGAAATGAAAACTGAAATCATCAATGATACGGTTACCGTGGTAGCCTGGTATACTACTGATGTACCGGTGCCTGCAGGACCTGAATACCAGGGCCAGTTACCCGGCCTGATCCTGGAGCTGGATGTTGATAATGGACGTACTGTTTATAAGATCCTTGAGTTCTCTCCCAAGGTGAATGCTTCCAAAATAAAACCACCTAAGGAGGGTAAAAAAATGACCGCCGCCCAGTTCGCGAAAGAACGCGAAAAGATGATGGAAGAAATGAGGAAGAATATGCCGGAGGGGAACAGGTTCAGGATACAACAATGAGCTAAAAGCCAAAGGCTATTGGCCATTGGCCTTTGGCTGTTAGCTTCCTAATCCCCTTTGATATCTCCTCTCTCATGATCCTCTCTTTCCTTCTCATAAACTGAAAGGTTTACTTTCCATTCGGGGAATTCAAACTGCATACTCACCTCGATTTTCAGTTTGGGCATATTGCTGGCGTTGGGAGTTAATTTGAAAATGCTGCTGCTGAAACCCCGGGTTTCATCGGGTGCTTCATAATTCCCGTTGAGACTGAAAGTATAACCACCGTCCAGCCTGATGGTCATCACCTTGAGCTGTTTACATAGCCAGTCATACTTCTGGCTGGCTTCATCAAATTCTTCCGTGTTGGAAATCAATGCCTGCCAGCTGTATTTAGGCTCAAGTCCCCTGTATTCCATAATGGAATTCATAGGCGCCATGCTGAAATCCAGCCTTGAAGCGTATTCAACGGTCTGTGGGTTCAGTTCCAGGGTATCACCCCTCAGCTCGGAAAACTGGTTGGGAAAATCGGCAATAACTTTCTGAAGGTTGAGCCTCAACTCGTTATTCGTGACAGGGACCCGGGGAAGTTTGGAAAGTTTGAACTGGGCACTGGTTTGAAATGCAATCACAAGCAGGATAAGGCCAATTAGTGTTGGTTTTGGAATTTTCATGGGGGATTTAACGTTTTGTAGGCGCCAAAATAGATAAACTCTTCGTTTTATCAACAAGTTTTTCTATCTTTCTCAACTATTTTTCCACATTTGTAAACCATCCAGTATGAAAAACAGGAATATTGTCCATGCCCGCCAGCAGGTTAAAATCTACAAGGCGCATTATGAACCCTCATTTAATTTATGGAGGTTCACCAAATCCATACTAGGGGTGTTGATCTTCGGAGCATCCACCGTTCCCAGGAACTACACACCATCCAGTAAAAGGATCTTAAAATAACTGAAGCCCTCCTGTTGGAGGGCTTTTTCGTGAATGGTGAATGGTGAATGGTAAATGCGCCCGTGTCATCCGCGTGACGCTGACCGCGTGCGGCGAACCATTCACCATTCACCATTCTCACCATTCAACATTCACCATTCGCGCCCTCACATCACCCTCACTCCCCTCGTCGCCCTTTCAAGCATAGCCGGCATACTCTTTCCACCCATCCGGTTGATATTATACGTGAAGGTGAGCATGAAATAACGCTGCAGCGTCATGTTGCGGATATCCTCAACATAATTGGCGCCTATGTTCCTGATGATGCTGATGTTCTGGTTCATGATATCAAATACCGAGGCCTTGATCTCTCCTCTTTTATTTTTAAATACCAGTTTGGCCAGGCTTGCATTCCATAAGGCGAAATTCTGATTGTACCCGGCAGTTCTTCCTGTATTGAAGGTGTAATCAAAATCAGTGGCAAGGATGAAATTCTTTGGCAGGGTATAGGAAACATCAGCAGAATAAGTGTGTGTGAAATAAGACTGGTCCTGGTTGAAAGAGCCGGGATTGCTGTATTTCACAGAATTGTAATTGATGCTTGCCGTTATGCCCAGGTCGAGTTTTTCCTTATAGTTATAATTCAGCCTGAGGTCTTCACCAACATTGATATTGTTTGTAAAATTCTTAACCCCGTTGAACAGTCCGGGTTCCCTGTTCATCATGATCCTTGTTGTTGTATTAAAATTGCCTCCTTTCATTTTCTTGATAGGGAAGCCCACATTGAAATTCCCGCTCAGCATGTAATAACCATTCATGTTCACAGGACTTGTCAATTGGGTTCCGTCAGGATTGATGGTAACGGAGTTGGCTATCCGGTTATAAGTATTGTTATAAGTAATGTAGGCGAAAAGGTTCCTGAACTTTACCATGTCAAAGAAATTATAGCTCAGGGTGAAGTTATTGTTGAACTCTGGTTTAAGGCTCGCATTACCAATATAATAATAAGGCGCATTGCTGATATCAAGGATGTCCTGCAGCTGGTTGATGGAAGGCTGCCTGGTACTGCCCCTGTAATTAAA
>CBDUBK010000286.1:0-4127 GCA_965365375.1 uncultured bacterium
CAGAAAGGTCCTGTACTGGTTCGTTCTGTAAAGCCCGGGCAGACATCTGCATTAGTATGGGAAAAACAGAATACAACAACAGTGAACCTTTGGAAAAATTAGCATCCGCAAAATGAAATATAAATTCTCACCTGCGCTTCATATAGATTATACAGAGTTGAAAGATTATGTGGTGGAAGGAGAGGAGCTTACCAAAAAGGAATTACTGGAAAAATGTTCCGGTAATATCAGCAGGGAGCTGTTACAATACATCCGGGAACTGGAATTTGACCAGATCGGTAAATTGAAAGACGGAGAACTGTATATCAAATAAATCCTGCTGCTCCCTGGTTTCTGGCAATTCCTTTGTTTATCATTAATTAAATCAACTGCCATGAAACAGATCCTGATGAGCGTGATATTTTCTATGAGCCTGTTGGGCGCAGAAGCCCAGGCCCAGAATTCAGCAGTTAAAAAACCCGCTGCTAAAAAATCAGCAAAGCCTGCTCCCTCCAAAAAGATCACTGCACCGCCTGTTGTTTCACTCAACAGTGAAGGAAATTATCCGGCTCTTGGAAAAAGCGGGCAGGGCCAGCAATCTCTCAGGATCAGTGATCCTTTCATTACCATCATGAACAACAGGGCGAAAGGTGTACCTCCTCCCGTGAAGAACGTGGAATTACTCGGTATGCCAAAGGGAGTTTATGGATTTGCGAATGGCAGGCTGAAAGTTTTTCCCAGCAGCACCACATCCAATGGAACACTGACCGGGATGGGAAGTGTGGCCACAGGAAGCAATCCCGGAACGATGGGCAGTATTGGTACGCTCAATGCAAACGGAAAAAGTCCTTTTGCCGGATCAGGTATGTGGGGCAATGCCCTGGGCCTGGATTTACAGGTAAGGGATACTGTGAGCAGGAGAGGATTTTGATGTGATGGCTTTATTGAATTGTATTCACTTGAATTCTTTCCACAACTCATAGATCCTGTCATCCTCTTCGGCCGTAGAAGTATCATCTTCTGAAATGGAAAGGGAATCTTCTGTCGCTTCGGAACTTGGAAATAATTCTACGAGCCTTCCATTGTAGAGGCTGTAATACTTCATGTAATGCTGGTGGAGAAATTCCATAAAACGGGGGAGCTTGGTTAGCGCGATCATGTCAGGGTGTTTTTATAAAGAGTGGTTTAATCACAAAGAAGCTGCATGCCTGTAAATATTCATACCTGGAACCCGAAATTTTCATCCCAATTGTAGGTTGTTCACTCCTGCACATCATTTGCCGCTTAACCATTCCCTACTCTCTCAATTTCCTCTCTTGCCGCACCCTGTGACCGTCTTACAGATTTGAAAGCCTTACCAAAGCGGTATACAAAAGAAACCGTAGCTACTCTTGTATCCCTCGTAAGTTTGAAATATTCATCCGCATTGGTAAATAAGGTATTTCCCTTCATCCACTGTGTATAGAACAGGTCCCTTGCAGCCAGGCGGATAGTGCCCTTGTTCTGCAGAACAGTTTTTCCAATTCCGGCTGAAACCTGTCCTGCGGGGTCAACAATTTCCTGGATATCGTGCTGGCTTTTGGAAGTGTAAAACCCGGAAAGTTCTGCTGACCATCCTTTTCCAAAACGAAACTGGTTATTGATATTCAGATGCAATTGTGTGATTTTAGCGGTGTAAGGCCTGTCAATCACTCCTTGCATTTTTTTATGATTGAGAACTGCCTGTGTATTTAGTGACCACCATTTGGCCGGAGCAATTTGTAAGCCTGCTGAGAGTCCGAAATTTTGAAGTCTGCCCAGGTTTCCTTCGGTATACAAAACAATTCCATTACTGTCCACCGGGAATACCTGTGAGAAATAATCATTGGTGGTGCTGTAACTGATGCCGGTTACCAGCAATTGTTTGTACATATGATTCAATTCAAAATTCCAGGTGAACTGCGGCCGGTAATAAGGATTACCTACCTGGTAAGTGTATTTATTAATAATGAATAAAAACGGGTTGAGCTTTTGAAAGGCGGGCCTGTCGATGCGCCTGCCTGCGCTGAAAGAAAACTGGTTGGATGAATCCAGTTCCACGCTGGCCATCACTGTTGGAAAGAGACTGTTGTAATTCCGTGAGAAGGAAGAATCTTTCACCACAGCATTTCCCAGCTGGTTGGCTTTGTAATTGGTCATCTCGTACCTCAGGCCTCCCTGCAATGACCATTTTTTGATTTTTGTTTCTGCGGACCCATAAATTGCATGAATGAATTCTTCGTATAAAAAATGATTACTCTTGCCAAGGTCCGGCTCCCAGTTACTGTTATTGAACAATTCATATTCCGCCAGGTTATCGGTGGTGATGCGTGAAGTTTTCAAACCTGTTTCGAGTTTGGTATTTTTCAGCTGGTGTGTATAATCTGTTTTCGCGGAAAGAATATTGATCTCACTGGGAATCTCCGCACGGGTTGACTCACGATAATAGCCGGGCTGTTGCAGGTAATTATTAAAATCCTGGAAATTGTCAATGCGGTAACCGATAAGATCCACATCAGCGGTCCATTCCCTGCCGGAAGAGAAGCTATGCCTGAAATTAAAATTCAGTCCGGCATTTTTCCAGTCTGCCAGGGTATTACTGATCGTCCTGATCACCGAATCCTTTCCACCTGAAGCATTCATCCAGCTGGCCAGGCTGTTGCCTTCACCTTTTCTTTCGAGCAGGATGGCGCTGATGCCGGCACCCACTGAAGTTTTGTTGGTGATGCTTAAATCAAATCCTGTCCTGAGGTTATGGATCTTTTGGCGTCCTTTCAAAAAACTATGCTGTTCCAGTTGCCGGTTGATGCTGCCATCGTTTTCAAAATACCGGCGCAGTGCATAGATGCGTGTAAAATACCCGCTGAAGTTGGTACTGTAATTCGCGAATACATTCCATTTCCCGCTTCTCAGGTTGAGCTGCAGGTTATGATTGTTCTTATCATAAAATCCCTGTCCGTATGTAGCGCTGATGCTTCCGTTGAATCCACGCTGGAGGTTTTTCTTCAGCCGGATGTTGATCACACCTGCATTGCCGGCAGCATCATAACGGGCAGGCGGGTTTTCCATGATCTCCACCTGGTTTACCTGGGAACTGTTCATTCCCTGGAGCAAAGAAGCCAGTTGTGCGGGATCCAGGTAGGTGGGCTTGCCATCAATCATTACTGTGACACCTGATTTTCCTTTCAGTGAAATATTGCCATCCTTATCTACTGTAATGCCGGGCATTTTCTCAAGCGCTTCCAGGATGTTGGTGCCCACATTACTGATGCTGGCATCGAGGTTAACCACCGTTTTGCCGGGTTTGAATTCCACGAGTGGTTTCCGGGCTGTTACACTTACATTTCCCAGAACTGCAGCAGGTTGCTGTAGGATGATGGTTTGGGCAGGCAGCGAAACTTCAACTTTAGCGATTGCGGGCGCATAGCCTGAGCGGCTGATCCTGAAAAAATGCGCGGAGGCCGGAAGTGATAAACTGCAGAATCCTTTATCATCTGCGCTGGCTATGCGCAGCAGGGAGCTGTCCTGTTTCAGGATCTCCACCGACGCGAATGCAACGGGTTCTTTTTCCTGGTTGATAATGGAAAGCTGGAGCGGGCCACGGTCCTGTGCAGGACTAATAAGGCAAAAACCTGCGGCGAATAAAAGAAGTATAAAATTTTTCATATGATCCGGCGGGAAAAATATTGTAATCAACTGATCAGCAGGATGTATTTTCTTTTAGCGGCAGAAAAGAATTGATGAATAATTTGCGAATGTGAAAAATGGAATGTTTTTTACATGAGAAATGTTAGGCTGGTTTCAGCCGGTGTTTTGTATGTTCGCCCCCCGGAGAAAACAAACCAGCGTCACTGAAGTTTCAGGACGCATCTTCAAACTTTGTACTTTTACTAAACAATCATTTATATGAAACTTTTTGTTGCCGGTCTCCCTTATGATCTTTTTGATGATGAACTGGTGGAGATCTTCGAAAAATTTGGTACGATCGCGTCGGCCAAAGTTGCTATTGATAAAGAAACCGGCAAAAGCAGGGGCTTTGCATTTGTTGAAATGCCTAACGAGGAAGAAGCACGTGAAGCAATTGATGGGCTGAACGATATTTCTCTTGGTAAAAAACCACTCGTGGTAAA
>CBDUBK010000287.1:0-4112 GCA_965365375.1 uncultured bacterium
AAAATCAAATCCGAAATTGATGAAGCAGTTCTGGGTGTAATAGAAAGTACCGCATTCATCAATGGTCCCCAGGTTCAGCGTTTCTCTGATGCATTGGCAGCATATCACGGTGTAAAGCACGTGATACCCTGTGCAAATGGAACCGATGCCCTCCAGATTGCCATGATGGCCCTGGACCTTCAGCCCGGCGATGAAGTGATCACGCCTTCCTTTACCTATATCGCCACTACTGAGGTGGTTGCCCTTTTGAAACTTACACCAGTTTTCGTGGAAGTGGATCCCAGGACCTTCTGCATGGATCCTGCCGCTCTTGAAAAGGCTATTACCCCTAAAACAAAGGCCATTGTACCTGTTCATCTTTACGGCCAGTCGGCCGATATGGAGCAGATCATGATTATTGCCCGGAAGCACAACCTGCCGGTGATAGAAGACAATGCCCAGGCAATAGGCAGTGAGTTTTATTTCAGCGATGGAACCACCCGTAAAACAGGTTCGATCGGTACCATTGCCACCACTTCTTTCTTTCCATCCAAGAACCTGGGAGGTTACGGGGATGGAGGCGCCATTATGACCAATGATGATGACCTGGCCGCCAAGATCAAAATGATCGCTAACCATGGCCAGAGCAAGCGGTATTACCATGACGTGGTTGGTTGCAACAGCAGGTTGGATACCATCCAGGCAGCGATTCTTGAAGTAAAGCTGAAATACCTGGACCAGTACATAGATGCCAGGAGGCAAGTAGCTGATTACTATGATAGTGCCTTTGCCACACATCCCGGCATCACCACGCCTCACAGGGCAGCCAATAACAAACATGTTTTCCACCAGTACACTTTAATTCTGGAGGGTATTGATAGAAACAAATTGCATGATTATCTTGCAGCCCGTAACATCCCGTCCATGATCTATTACCCTGTGCCGGCGCACCGCCAGAAAATGTTTGCACAGTTTAATGCTTCTGAAACGGACCTGCCTGTGACCGACTGGTTAACAGAGCGAGTAATTTCCCTGCCTATGCACACCGAAATGAATGAAGAACAACTTTCATTCATTACAACATCAGTTTTAGCATTCGCCAATCAATAAAAATCGTACAGTATGAAGATCACAGTAGTAGGTACAGGATATGTAGGTTTGGTAACCGGTACCTGCCTCGCGGAAACAGGAAACCATGTTTGCTGCGTTGATATCGACGAAAGAAAAGTCAATAAATTAAGGAATGGCCAGATCACGATCTACGAACCTGGTCTTGAAAAATTATTTGAACGCAACCTCAAGGAAGAACGCCTGAGCTTTACCACCGACCTCAAAGAGGGACTGGAAGAGGCCGAGATCGTATTCCTTGCCCTCCCAACACCTCCGGGAGAGGATGGTTCAGCCGACCTGAAATATGTATTAGGTGTGGCTGAACATATCGGTAAACTTTTGACCGATTATAAAGTGATCATTGATAAAAGCACCGTACCTGTAGGAACTGCAGAAAAAGTACATGCAGCGATTGCTAAAAATTATAAAGGGGAATTTGATGTGGTATCAAACCCGGAATTCCTTCGTGAAGGCGTTGCAGTGGAAGATTTCATGAAGCCTGACCGTATCGTGATCGGTACCACTTCAGAAAGAGCCCAGAAATTACTGACTGAATTATACGGACCATATGTTCGCCAGGGAAATCCAATCATTTTCATGGATGAACGTTCAGCAGAACTCACCAAGTACGCGGCGAATGCCTTCCTTGCCACAAAGATCTCATTCATGAACGAGATCGCGCAAATGTGCGAACGCCTCGGCGCTGATGTGGACATGGTGCGGAAAGGTATCGGCAGCGATGACCGTATCGGTAAAAGATTCCTTTTCCCTGGTATTGGCTATGGTGGAAGCTGTTTTCCAAAAGATGTGAAAGCACTGGTTCACTCCGCTAAAGAGATCAATTACGAGTTCAAAATTCTGAATGCTGTTACTGATGTGAATGAAAAACAGAAATCACACCTGGTAACCAAGATCAAAAGATATTATGGTGATATCAGCGGCAAACGTTTTGCCATCTGGGGTCTCGCTTTCAAACCAAATACCGATGATATCCGTGAAGCACCGGCTTTGGAGATCATTGAAGCCCTTTTGAAAGAAGGAGCTACAGTTGCTGCCTTTGACCCCGAGGGCATGAATAATGTGAAAGAAATCATTGGTG
This sequence comes from uncultured bacterium, assembly GCA_965365375.1. Taxonomy (GTDB): domain Bacteria; phylum Bacteroidota; class Bacteroidia; order Chitinophagales; family Chitinophagaceae; genus Flavisolibacter. The sequence goes on from CBDUBK010000287.1 coordinate 2,189, forward strand.
ACAAGATCAGTTATTCTGATACCCAGTATGACTGCCTGGAGAATGCTGATGCGCTGGTGATCGCTACCGAGTGGAATGAATTCAGGACACCTGATTTTGATAAAATGGTTTCCCTGCTGAAGGATCCCGTGATCTTCGACGGAAGAAATGTGTTTGATGTGCAGAGCATGGAAAAGAAAGGCTTCCACTATGAAAGCATTGGACGTCCTTTAGTGAACCAACCTAAACTTGTTTAATGAGAAAAAGAGTGCTGATCACTGGTGGAGCCGGTTTCCTTGGTTCACACCTGTGCGACCGCTTCATAAAAGAAGGCTATCATGTAATTGCAATGGACAACCTTATTACAGGTGACCTGCGCAATATCGAACACCTGTTCAGCCTGGAACAATTTGAGTTCTATCATCATGATGTTACCAAGTTCATTCATATACCGGGTGAACTGGATTACATCCTGCATTTCGCTTCACCGGCAAGCCCCATCGATTATTTAAAAATTCCTATTCAGACCTTGAAGGTTGGAGCAATGGGTACGCATAACTGTCTTGGTCTTGCCAAGGCAAAGAATGCACGTATTCTTGTGGCCTCTACCAGCGAGGTGTATGGCGATCCGCTTGTGCATCCGCAGACAGAAGAATACTGGGGTAATGTAAACCCGGTTGGTCCGCGTGGCGTATACGATGAAGCCAAACGTTACATGGAATCCATAACCATGGCCTACCATACTTTCCATAAGGTTGAAACCAGGATCATCCGCATTTTTAATACGTATGGTCCCAGAATGAGGCTGAATGACGGAAGAGCCCTGCCGGCTTTCATCGGCCAGGCATTAAGAGGAGAGGAGCTCACTGTTTTCGGTGATGGGTCACAAACCAGGTCTTTCTGTTATGTTGATGACCTGGTAGAAGGAATTTACCGCCTTCTGTTAAGTGATTATGCCCTGCCGGTAAATATTGGCAATCCCGATGAGATCTCCTTAAAGGATTTTGCAGAAGAAGTTTTGAAACTCACAGGTAATAAAGTGAAGATCACTTACAGGCCGCTGCCTGCAGATGATCCCAAACAAAGAAAACCGGATATTACCAAGGCCCGGCAGCTGCTGGGTTGGGAACCTACGATCCACCGCAGCGAAGGACTTGCAAAAACATATGCTTATTTCCAGTCCCTGCCTTCAGAGGAATGGTCCAGGCAGCCGAAGGAGTTTGTCAGCAATAAGTGATGTTCGTGAATCGTGGAGCTTAGCTGATAGCCAATGGCCATTAGCCATTAGCCTTTAGCTTGCCCCTTCCCCCTATATTTGCACCAATTTTAATTTCACCTTATCATGTACCAGGAACTAGTAGACAAGAAGGAAAAACTCGCCGTAATTGGATTGGGTTATGTAGGACTTCCCATCGCTTTGGAATTTGCACGTAAGCTCTCAGTAATAGGCTTCGATATCAATGCCGGCCGCATCGAACTGATGAAAAAAGGGATTGATCCAAGCAATGAACTGGAAAAAGAAGCCTTCGATGGTTGTGATATCACCTTCACCAATTCACTGGATGTGCTGAAGGAAGCCAAATTTTTTATTGTTGCTGTTCCTACCCCTGTTGATGAGCACAATGTACCGGATCTTACCCCGGTAAAGAAAGCATCTGAGACCATTGGCAAAGTGATCAAGAAAGGTGATTACGTGGTTTTCGAATCCACTGTTTATCCCGGTTGCACAGAAGAAGACTGCCTCCCCATCATTGAAAAATTATCAGGACTCAAAAATATTACTGATTTTAAACTGGGATATTCTCCAGAGAGGATCAACCCGGGAGATAAAAAACATACACTGGCTACTATTGTAAAAGTTGCTTCAGGCTGTGATGCCGAATCACTTGAAGTGATCTCCAGGGTTTATGAGCTGGTTGTGACTGCAGGTGTGCACAGGGCCTCT